>DULL01000100.1 GCA_012840395.1 Clostridiaceae bacterium
TAAGAGTGAACTCAATAAGATCTACATTATGAGCAACTTTATAAACAGTAGAGAAAAAATCCCTGTCTCCCGGAAAGTATCCCAGTATTGTATTTTCTGTAGACTGCTTCATTAATTCAAAAAGCTGATCTTCATCCTGAATGGATTTTTTCTGAGATTTCATTGCTTTCGCTGTAAGTTTAACACGCAGCATTTCGTTTAATAATTGCTCTCTGGAGGTTATACCGCGAATGGTAAACAGATTAATAAAGTAATCTATTGCTGTATTCACGTTTTTCCTCCTTTCTATCAAGATGTGAGAATCTTCCACTAATAGTAGTGTATCAATATAACTTTAGTATGTCAATACTAAAGTTATATATTTGTATTTTTGATGTCAACAATTCATGAAAACCATGATAGACGGAAACAGAATGAATTCATACTTTACATCCATCCTGTCTCCTCAACCCCTATCAAAAATGCCCGTTATCTATTCTGTCAACTCAACCCTACCAATTTTTAAGCTCAAATTTTACCCCAAAAATACCTCGTCGATTTGTTTCCATGTACTTATTTTGGACCTTTAGGTTGAGTAGACAACTTGGATGTGCTTCCGGAAACCTAGTAAAATAAAGGCTTACAGCCGCGTCATCAATACTACGCACTCAACATGGGTTAAGTTGATGGAATAGATATCAAATTAGTGTTTCGTTTTTGTTTACTATAATTTTTTCTTATAACCTTTATTATTTTTTTGTCGGCAACTAAAATAATATGTCTATTTTCTTTAGCGATAACTTTATATTCACTGCTCATTTTTTCAATGTCAGATTTTTTACCCCAGAATTGCTCATACAGTAATGCAAGCTGATACAAATCTTCCTGATTAACATTTCTTATTATCAGCGACATACTTGTTAGCTCCAGTATATAGTTTTATTAATCGAGTTCTTATTATAAATTTTAAAGCGTTCCTTTTCAAAGATATCGATAAAATGATCCCTCTATTCTAAAAGTCTGTGATGCCATTTTAGTAATCATCTGTTCATGGGAACATGTCAATGGCTTTTGGGCTGATTTTTGATAAATCACCGTTCGTGGAAACATATCCACTATATTATTTTACAATACTGTTGTATACGGTCAATGCATCAGTAATATTATACTGTTCTGAATTGTGATCCCCTTTTGCACCAGCTGTAATAAGAATGTATTCTTGTTCACCCACTTTAGCAAGACTTGCGAGACAAAGACCGGCTTCATCTGTATATCCAGTTTTTCCTCCTAAAAAATTCCCGTCAATAATGTTTTGACCGTTAAGTCTTTCATGCATGGTACTATAAAAGGTTATCCCGGCAGGGTGTTTATTAGTAGATGCCGTGGAATAACGGAACATCTTTGGTTGTTTTCTGGAGTAATTATGGTTCTATAACTAAAAGCAGCAATGGCAATAATTATAAGGAACATTACAAATATGCGTATTCCTGACTTTTTCTTTATTACTTTTCGCACCATAATAAAACAGCTCCTTAATCTGTGATTACATTTATTCAACCACAAAATAAGGAGCTTTTTTGGAATTCCATCTTAAAAACTTTTTAAAATTTTCTTATAACGAATAGGAAAACCAACTTTTTCCACTAAGAGAATAGAGAAGTATCAAACATACTTCCATAAAAGCCTTTTTTATAACGGAAGCTTTTCCGTAAATGTAGTTTTTTCTGTGTTGCTTTCCACAGAGATTGTCCCATCATGAGCGTTAACAATTTCTTTGGCAATGGCCAAACCCAGCCCTGTTCCACCAGTGTTTGTGGAACGTGCAGAATCTAACCGGTAAAACTTTTCGAAAATAGTATCAAGTTTCGCCTGTGGGATTGGATTTCCCTTATTGGTAAAAGATATTACAATATATTTGTCCTCTTGTTGAGCAGAAATATCTATAACACTGTTTTCATAGCTATAGGCTATTGCATTTTTTAAAATGTTATTAAACACACGTGCTAGCTTGTCTGCATCTCCCCATATAGTTAATCTGTCAGGTACATTAACAGACATCTGCTTTCCTTGGGGAGCCAGTATTGGATAAAATTCATCCGCCATCTGCTGGAGCATGAAAAGTAAATTTATTTTTTCTTTATTCAAAACAATAGTTTGCAGATTAAACCGCGTAATCTCAAAAAATTCATTTATAAGCTGCTCTAATCGATAAGCTTTTTCCAAGGTAATACTGACATATTTGGCCTTCTGTTCAGGAGGCATATCCGGAGCTTCATCCAAAAGACTTAAGTAGCCTATAATTGAGGTCAAGGGTGTCCTTATATCGTGAGCCAAGTAAACTACCAGATCGTTTTTGCGTTGCTCGGCATCAAGAGCAGCTTTTTTTTGTTTCTCCAACTTACTTTTTATCTGATTAAGCTTATTTTCCATAAAATCCAATTCTGATGATAAAATAATTTCTTCGTTGGATTCATCTGTAAGTTTATCCATTCCCATGCTGATTTCATCGAAATACTTTGTGAACCAACAAATAGAAAATCTAAAAAGAATAACCATAAATATAAGAATTACAACTAAAAGGATTAATTCCAGATTGTTACGAAATACCAACTGATAGATATTCTGTGCTTCCCAATAATCAAATTTAAAAACGTTGACTAAAAATCGAACTATCTGCTCTCCGACCTGACCACGCAGAATATTGCGTAATAGATAAACAGTCACAGTGGCAGTAACTGTAATCAGAAGCATTTGAAAAAAACTTTTCCTTTTAATTTCGAATAATTATTCTTTCCTTTATCTCGCTTACTTCTCAATTTTATAGCCAACCCCCCAAACTGTTTTGATGTATTTGGGATGTTGCGCGTCATCACCCATTTTTTCTCTTAGATGCCTGATATGAACCATTACCGTATTATTGCTGTTGGTGAAATACTTTTCCCCCCACACCTCATGGAACAATTCTTCAGAGCTGACCACACGTCCGCGATTTGAAGCCAGTACCCAGAGAACAGAAAATTCAGTGGGAGTAAGAAATAGAGGCCTTTCGTTCAAGGTGCATTCGTAAGTATCTTTGTTTAAAACCAAACCTGCAAATGCTATCAGCTTTTCCTCTCTTAATTGTTCAGACAAATTATATTTTGTAAATCTTCGCAATTGTGCTTTAACACGGGCAACAAGCTCCAAAGGTTTAAAAGGTTTTGTAACATAATCATCCGCACCAAGCGTCAGCCCGGTAATTTTATCAATTTCTTCTTCTTTAGCAGTCAGCATAATAACAGGAAACGTATACTTTTCCCTGATTTGACGGCAAATTGAAAAACCGTCTATATCGGGAAGCATGACATCCAATATTGCTAAATCTATATTTTGATTTTTAACACACTGCAGAGCATCTCGCCCATAATTGAACTTGAAAACATTATAATTTTCGTTTTTTAAATATACTTCAATCAAATCCGCAATAGACTGTTCATCATCTACCACTAAAATATTCGTTGCCATAATCTGCTAAACTCCTTCTTTCACAAAAACCCTTAAACATTATGTCAAGGAATCGAAAGCAATTTTTATACTTAATCTTATCATATTCTTAAGATTATCTTAAGGCAATATGCTGTTTCCTCTCTTTTCTAGTAAAAGCTCTGTTTTGGGGCTGTTCAAATTTCACCTGAAAAATACACCTTTCGATATGTTTATATGTAGGCATTTCGGCCCTTTTAGTCGAGTAGACAGATTGAATGAAATCCATAAAATCCAGTAAAATCAAAGCTTACAGCCTTGAAATCAAAAGTAGGAAAGTTACTATTTCTTTCCCATTAAGTTAGATTGATGCCCGACCATAAGAATTGCGATATTTTCTTCTTTTCTTATGATATACTTTAATATGCTTCCTTTGTCCTCTGTTTATGTACCGCTTTAATAATACATGGAAAGATAAGAACAATGTATATCATTTCCAGGAAGCATGATAATAATGTCCCAATATTGCCACCTATGCCGGATTTAACCATCGGACAGATAATCAGACTTATAATATAATAACCAGAGAGGCCACCAATAAGCCTGAAGCAGCGCTACTCTATGGTTCCATCAGATGTGAATTTTACAAATCTGTGTTCAATTACCCAGCCAGTAAAGAATGCGAGATTCCATCCGATTCCCTTGAATGTATCATTTGCCATTTTAGCGCCATCAACTAGAACCGCTCCGGAGCTGTCATAATCTATTGGATAGTTTTTTATGGATGCATACTGAATGGAGAAAGATTATTTTCCAAAAATGTTGCTGGCAAAATAAATAGTAAACCTTGCCTAAAAAACTGAAACAAATTATAGTTTATAGAACCAGTTCCAGTCACCATGGTAAATCATTCTTTTGCTCATTCCACCATCTACAATAATTGTTTCCCCTGTTATAAAATTCTGCTGGCACAAGAACAGAACCATATCAGATATATCCTTTGGAGTCCCTACTTTTCCTGCCGGAATTGCGGCACAATCTTCAGGACTAAATTCCTTCTGGCCGGTTACATTGATCCAGCCCGGTGCAATGCAATTAACAAGAACATCCGGGGCCAACGATATTGCCAGAGCATGGGTCAGGGCAACAATTCCACCTTTTGCGCTGGCATAAGCTTCTGAATCGGGCTCCGACTGAAAAGCCCGAGTGGATGCAATATTGATAATTCTTCCTTTATTCTTTATTAATTCATCCTTACACAAGCGGCTTAATTCATAAGGAGCCTTTAATCCGGCAGATAAAGTATAGTCAAAATCTTCATAAGTTGAGGAAGATAATATTCCCTTATTATTACTACAGCAGGCATTATTCACCAATACAACTATCCGTTGCATTTTTTCCATTGCATACTCAACAAACCTTTTCAACGTTAACGGATCAGCCACATCCCCATAAAAATAAAAAAGATTCGGATATTCTTTTGCAAAATCAGTTGATCTCTTTTCATCTATATCAATAAAACATACTTTGTCTCCAGCTTGTATAAAATCCAGGCAAATCTGCTTTCCTATACCATGTCCGCCTCCAGTGACAACAATCCCTCTATCCATTATATCCCTATATCCTCCCTTAAAAGTAAGCAAAAGGGACAATCCCTTTTGCTTATTCCATTTGTTGTTTGACAATATCTTCGCTAGCAGCCATAGCTTGAAGTGTCATATCAAGAAGTTTATCAAGTTCCCATCCAAGCATATCTGCGCCGCGTTCTATTACTTCCCTTGAACAGCCGGCAGCAAAACTTTTGCTCTTGTATTTCTTTTTAAGAGATTTAATCTCCATATCCTTGACACTTTTTGAAGGGCGCATAAGAGCTGCAGCCCAGATAAGTCCTGTTAACTCGTCTACAGCAAAAAGCACTTTCTCCATCTCATGCCCGGGAGTAACATCAATTGTAGCTCCGCATCCTACTGTAATACCGTATCCATGGGAAACAACGCTATGAATAATATCTTCACTTACACCAGCCTCTCGCAATAGTTCAGGTGCCTTAATACAGTGTTCATCTGGATACAACTCAAAGTCGATATCATGCAGTAATCCAATAATACCCCAGTATTCTGCTTCATCTCCATATCCTAATTCATTGGCAAACCACTTCATAACAGCCTCAACTGTGAGCGCGTGTTGGATATGAAAAGAATCTTTATTATACTTCTTTAATAAAGCAAGTGCCTCTTCTCTTGTCATGTTTTATTGTCAACCTCTTTCCTAAATTTAATTCTCTTTGGTTCATCAGTGCATAACTCTATTCATTACTTATATTTATACCAAATTAATCTTCCTGTGTTTGAATGTTTTTGTCCTGTTGACATAGTCCTCCACAATATGCCCTTTACCCAGAAGCTTATACTTATATATCACCAACCCGTCAAGCCCAACAGGTCCTCTTGCATGGATTTTATTGGTGCTTATGCCTACTTCAGCTCCAAAGCCATATCTGAAGCCGTCGCTAAATCTTGTGGAACAGTTCCAGAATACATTGCCGGAATCCACCATATCCATAAAATAATCCGCTCTTTCCCTGTCATTAGTTAAAATTGAATCCGTGTGCCCTGAGCCGTAAGTGTTAATATGATTTATTGCTTCATCAATGTCCTTGACAACCTTAACCGAAAGCTTATAATCCAGGTATTCAGTCTTCCAGTCTTCCTCTGTGGCTTCTTCCACAGGTATTATCTCCCGGGTTTTCGGGCAGCCGTAAACAATGGTATTTTTCTTATCAAGCTGTTCTTTAAGGACAGGTAAAAAGTCAGGGGCAATGTCCTCATGGACCAAAAGAGTCTCCAGAGCATTGCACACTGCCACATACTGGGTTTTTGAATCTACTGCCACTTTTACAGCCATATCTAAATCAGCATATTTATCAACATAACAGTGGCATATACCATCTGCATGTCCCAGTACAGGGATTCTGGAGTTGTCCATGATGTATCTGACAAATTCATTGGAACCCCTTGGAATGATAAGATCAATATATTGGTCCATTTTTAGCATTTCATTAACATGGGATCTGGTCTCCAGCAGGTTAATCCATCCGTCAGGCATACCAGCTTCCCGGGAAGCTTCTTCAAAGATAGCAGCCAGAATCCTGTTAGTCTCCCTGGCCTCAGAACCACCCTTCAGCAAAACTGAATTACCGCTCTTCAGGCACAAGGTTGAAATCTGGACCAGTGCATCCGGTCTGGATTCAAATATTACTCCAATTACTCCAATGGGGCAGGTTATCCTGTAAAGCTCCAGCCCATCATCCAGTTCTGTTGCTAAAATGGTTTTGCCTACAGGGTCTTCAAGCAAGATAAGACTCTTTATTCCATCGATTACATCTTTTAGCTTGCTTTCATCAAACTTAAGCCTCTTTAGCAAGGGTGGGGAAAGTTTTTCTTCCCGGCTTCTTTCCAAATCCTCCTGGTTAGCCTTAAAAATCTCTTCCCTTCTATTCCAAAGCAATTCCGCTATTTTGGAAAGAGCGGCATTTTTCTTCTCAGTATTTACTGCTGCAAGTTTTATTGATGCTTCCTTTGCCCTTACAGAAATTTCATTTATTTTCATTGATCTGTCCAACTTTATTCTCCTCCTTATACTCCTCCCTATACTCCTTTATTTCTTATACTCTTAAGCTTCTTATATTCTTTATACACTCTTTATCAGATGCTTTGGCTTCTTAATATTGGATATTAGATTGCTTTTTCTTTTACTATAACTATTTTATTTACTATACATTTTTCTGGTTTTCAATATATTTTTGTATTGCTTCTTCGCTTACACAACCAACAGTGCAACAATAGTATGAGCGAGTCCATAAGGAAGGTATTCTGCTTCTTAATTCCGGATATTTATTTCTTAATATTCTACTACTTGTTCCTTTAAAATATCGTATTAATTCATGCAATGGTTGCCGGGGATTAAAACTTATAAACATTTGAACATAGTCTGGCATTATTTCTAATGCTTTTATTTCTACATTTTTTTCTTTTGCTATATCATAAAATATTTGTCTCAAATCTTTTTCAACATTACCAACTAATACTTTACGTCTATATTTAGGACAAAATACTATATGATATTGATTAAGATATACAATTCCGTTTTTATGGATATAATTATCATTCATTAGATATTCACCACCTATCCTATTATAATATATCATTATATTAGATATATGCCAAGTATCTAATTACTTTAGGTCAAGATAAGCCTTCCTACCTCGTTGTAAGCAGAAGAACCATCCCTGTGTTTACTTTTAAAATTGATGTACAAAAAAAGTTTATTAAGCTTTATTAATATTGTATAATATTCAGAAATGAAAATAAATAATAATTGAAACGTTACAGATTAGGAGATGTTTATATGCCGAAAAGAACTGATATAAAAAAGATAATGATTATAGGTTCAGGTCCGATAATTATCGGACAGGCTTGTGAATTCGACTACTCAGGAACTCAAGCCTGCAAAACACTTAAAAAGCTTGGCTATGAAGTGGTACTTGTCAATTCTAATCCTGCAACTATAATGACAGACCCTGGCATGGCCGATGTTACATATATAGAACCCTTAAATATAAACCGTGTCAGCGAAATAATCGCAAAAGAACGTCCTGATGCGCTTCTTCCCAACCTTGGAGGGCAATCAGCCCTTAATCTTTGTTCAGAACTTGCCAAAGCCGGAATTCTTGATAAATACCAGGTTAAAGTAATAGGTGTTCAGATTGATGCCATTGAAAGAGGAGAAGACCGGATTGCATTTAAGGAAACAATGAATCGTATTGGTGTATCCACTCTCCGAAGTGAATCGGCTTATTCTGTAGAAGAAGCTGAAAGAATAGCAATGGAACTTGGCTTCCCTGTTGTGGTTCGTCCCGCATATACATTAGGTGGAACCGGAGGAGGCCATGCCTATAACATCCATGAACTGAGAACTATTACTGAAAGAGGAATCTCTGCCAGCATGGTTGGTCAGGTTCTTATTGAGGAGTCAGTTATCGGCTGGGAAGAGCTTGAAGTGGAAGTTATAAGGGATTCAAAAAACAATATGATTGTAGTTTGCTTCATAGAAAATGTAGATCCTATGGGAGTTCATACCGGAGACTCCTTCTGTGTTGCTCCCATGCTGACAGTAAACAAAGAAATCCAGGATCGTCTCCAGAAATATTCCTTTGCAATAATGGAAGGAATACAAGTTATCGGCGGCGCCAATGTCCAGTTTTGTTATAACCCGAAGACAGGCCGTATAGCCGTTGTAGAAGTAAACCCAAGGACTTCCAGATCTTCCGCCTTGGCCTCAAAGGCAACCGGCTTGCCTATTGCTGTAATATCAACCATGCTTGCTGTAGGAATTAATCTTGATGAAATACCCTACTGGAAAGAAGGAACTTTGGATAAATATACTCCTTCCGGAGAGTATGTAATTGCAAAATTCCCCCGCTGGAATTTTGAGAAACTCAAAAATGCTCAGGATAAACTTGGAACCCAGATGAAATCTGTGGGAGAAGTAATGGCTATAGGCAAGAATTTTAAAGAAGCTTTTCAAAAAGCCATCCGTTCATTGGAAAACGGGCGTTATGGCCTGGGATTCGTAAAAAATTTCAATTCAATGCCACTGGAAGAATTACTGGAACTATTAAAAGAGCCTTCCAGCGAACGCTACTTTATCATATATGAAGCTCTAAGAAAAGGTGCATCCATAGAAGAAATCCACAATCTGACCAAAGTAAAGCACTGGTATATTGAACAGATGAAAGAATTAATCAATCTTGAAGAAGAAATTTTAAAATTCAAAGGCAGCAATATTCCCGATCAATTACTCATTACTGCTAAAAAAGACGGTTTCTCAGATAAGTATCTGGCAAAATTGTTGAATGTTTCTGAAGCCCAAATAAGAGACAGGCGTATTAAACTGGGAGTTTGCGGAACCTGGGATTTCATTCCTGTAAGTGGAGTAGAGAATTCAGTTTATTATTATTCTACTTATAATGGTACCAATGCTAAGTACAGTGGAGGTATTTCAGATACAGAAAATATTAATGATTCTGCAGATAGCCGGTCTTGCTCCAATACAACAGAATCTTCCGAAAAACCAAAGGTAATGATTCTCGGCGGCGGTCCAAACAGGATCGGCCAGGGTATAGAATTTGACTACTGCTGCGTTCATGCCGCTTTTGCCCTGAAAGATATGGGTATCAGCACAATCATGGTAAACTGCAACCCGGAAACCGTATCAACTGATTATGATACATCGGATAAGCTGTATTTTGAACCTTTGACCGTTGAAGATGTATTAAAAATATATAATAAAGAAAAACCATTGGGAGTTATTGTTCAATTTGGAGGCCAGACCCCCTTAAACATTGCGAAAGAACTTGCTGAAGCAGGAGTTAAAATCTTGGGTACTTCACCTGAAATAATTGATCTTGCCGAAGACAGGGATCAGTTCAGAAAACTCATGGACAGGCTCAATATACCCATGCCAAAATCCGGTATGGCAAGCAATTTGAAGGAAGCCCTGGCTGTAGCTGAAAATATAGGTTATCCTCTGATGGTACGTCCCTCTTACGTTTTAGGAGGCCGGGGCATGGAAGTGGTTTACGACGAGAACATGCTCAGGCAGTATGTAGAAGCTGCAGTAGATATTACCCCTGAACGTCCCATACTAATAGACAAATTCCTGGAAGATGCAACTGAAGCAGAGGCTGATGCCTTTGCAAACGGAGAGGATGCTTTTGTTCCAGCCATAATGGAGCATATAGAACTGGCAGGAATTCATTCTGGAGATTCAGCCTGCGTAATACCTACTGTAAGTATTCCTGAAAAGCACTTGAATACAATGCGGCAGTATACCAAAACAATTGCGCAGGAACTGAAAGTAGTTGGCCTCATAAACATCCAGTATGCAATTGCCAACGACAAAGTTTATGTTCTTGAGGCAAATCCAAGGGCTTCCCGTACCGTGCCCCTTGTTTCAAAAGTATGTGGTATATCCATGGCCAGGATAGCAACCCAGCTAATGGCTCTGGTTGCTTTGGGTCAACATCCTTCAATGGATAAATATAAGCAAGTTAAGATAAACCATTATGGAGTGAAGGAAGCAGTTTTCCCCTTCAATATGTTCCCGGAAGTAGACCCTGTGCTGGGACCTGAAATGCGTTCAACAGGTGAAGTTTTAGGCCTTTCTGATTCCTTTGGCCTGGCGTTCTTTAAATCTCAGGAAGCTACCTCCACATCCCTGCCTGATTCAGGAACATTATTAATTAGCGTGGCTGAACCTGATAAGGCAGCCGCCCTTGAAGTAGCAAGGGAATTTGCGGAACTGGGATTTAAAATCAAGGCTACCAGGGGCACTTATGATTATCTTGCAAAGCATGGAATTAAGGCTGAATTAATTAATAAACTATATGAAGGAAGGCCAAATATAATTGATGCCATAGTAAATAGGGAAATACAGCTTATTATAAACACTCCTATAGGAAAACAGAGCCAGTTCGACGATTCCTATATCCGCAAAACTGCAATAAAGCAAAAAGTGCCATATATCACTACAATTGCTGCAGCCCATGCCAGTGCAAAAGGTATAGGAGCATATATCAAGAACAAAAGCAGCGAAGGAGAAGTCAAATCACTCCAGGAATATCATAGGAGTATTGAGGAAATATAATGAAGAGAATATCATAGGAGTATTAAGGAAATTTATAAAATGTGCAGAGTATATTCCAGAAAAGTAAATTTGCATAAATGGTGCAGTAAAAAAACTGCACCGTTTTTTTATATGAGTAGTTATGTCTCAACTCTTATAATTTATTTAAGCTATTTTTGAAATTCTTGCGGAACATTCCGGGAGTTGTTCCGGTATATTTTTTAAACGCAGAGCTGAAGCTCACTGTTGATCCATATCCTACCTTCCATGATATATCAAATATGGACATGTCGGTGTTTTTTAAAAGATCCTTGGCAACTTCAATTCTTGTTTTTGCAAGTTTTTCTCTGAAAGATACACCGAAGAATCTTTTGATTACCCTGTCAAGATGCCTGACAGTCACTCCAAGCATATTCGCCAGGTCTTCCATCCTTACATCCTCGGAATGCCTTTCATCAAAAAACTTCTCTATTGTAAAAATTCTCATGGCATCATATTCATCTTCATTAATGCTGTATTTTTCTTCTTTTTCTCCCTCAAAGGCTCTGAAAAGTTTTATAAGTACACAAGAAAATATTGACTGGAGGCTTGCGTGATAGAATAGCCTATGCTCCATCAGTTCACTATTTGCATCTTCAAGATATCTTTCAATAGATTCAGGGAAATTGGTTACATGATAGTATTTTTGAGATTCACTTGTAAGTAGCGCCTGGATCTCATTCATCTCCCGCATTGTAGAAGAAAACTGCCTTACTCTTATATTTTCATAATTAAATGATAAGCTTCTTCTTACTATTTTTGTCCCGGGAGTAAACTCAAGAACATGATAAACACCCGGAAATATTAGAAAAGCACTTTTATCGTCGAAGGGGATACTTTCCCCTTCAATTTTTATGACACCGCTTCCCTTAAATATCAACTGAACTTCATAATTGCTGTGGTTATGCCTGTGATTGAATTGAAGCAGTTCAGGATGGGTTTCGGTCTGGAAAAATCCATTATCAAGATACACATTAAATATCATTTCTCCGATATTAATTTTTACCACTATACTCTTTTGGATGCCATTTCCCATACAATACTCCCGGACATATAAAAACGCCCTGACTTTAATGTATTTTTTCAATGGTAATAAACTAATAATTTCATTATACATTAAAACTCAGGGCAGGCAATTTTTATTTTAATTTTAGAACCAATCATGCCAATTTCTTATATAAATCATGGAAATAGCGTCTCAGATCCTCCTGTATCTTTTCCGGTACAGGTGACTTGTAATCTGCAGTAAGTTCCTCCACCTTCCTATGGGCATTTTCCAATATAGAAGGAGCTATTTCATAACCTCCTGACATGTCAAAGAGTTCACTGGAGAAAAATTCTCCGCTTCTTAAAAGTTTTAATGTCAGATCATCAATCAGGAAATTCCCTCCGGGGCCCTGTGTTCTAATGCTCTCAAGGCCTTCTTCCAGATAATCAGTATTCATCCCGCGTTTCAGGAATTCAGCAGCTTTAAGCCATTCTGACTGTATTACTATCATTTCAGAAGAAAGCCCGTTTGCATTGCAGCAGGATCCAACGCCGGCAATCATATCTGAACCGGAGCATACAGAAGAGAGCATGAACAGCATGCTTTCCGCGCCGCTCTGCATATCATAACGATGGGACAATGTACCTCCGCATTCTGATATTGTAGGTATTGAATAAGATTTGCCAAGTTCGACGGATGCAATTTTCCACAATACTTTGTCCAGAGTATAATATAAATCATGCCCGGTCTTCATGTTACTTACAGAGGGTCCGAAAGCATAAAGGAATGGATTGCCGGGATTGACCATTTGAGTCAAAGCTGCAAGGAATATATTTTCTATGTTCCCTTGCAGGAGTGTAGAGTCTTTGCTATAGGGTGATGTGGTCCCTGCCATAGGACATATTGTAGGAATTATGACGAAATTCCTTGCTGCAGATTCAAGTAAAACTCTGCAGTTAAATTCCTGGAGAGTAAGAGGTGAAACAATCGCCACAGCCACAGACATCAACTTGCTTTTTGCCAGATCTCCGCCCTGAACCAGTATCTCACCTATTTCCATCCATTTCATAAAATCTTCGAGACAGCCTGTATATACATTGTAATGCTTTGCATGATTGAGCAGATGTATCTCAAGGGCTCTCCAGGTGGAAGTGGCATCGTTATATTCTGTTACAGGGAAATCCATTCTGCCTACTGAAGCCACTTGCTTGTTTTTCTGTATGAGAATTGTATTCTTAAGTAAATCCTGGAGTCCCGGACGCCTTCTTTCCTTGGTTTCGTAATCAATTATCCAGGGGTCGGTTACTATTGCTGAAATATATTGATTTCCATCGCCTATTATGTACTCTGTATTATCTATGGTCCTTATGGTATAATTTTTCGGAACCTTTGAAAGGAGTTCTCTTAATAAATCTGCAGGTATTTTAACTATCCTGTCGTCAAAATCAACAATTGCACCCGCTTTTGATGCAATTTTAAGGAGCTCAGTATCTTCAACTTTAAATCCAATTTTTTCAATGGCTTCTTCAGTAAGTTTCCTGATTCTTTGAATCTGCTCTTCATTAAGGACCTGAATTTTCATTAGATTCCCCCCATCCTTTCAGTTTTGACGCATATATCATTTTCAAATGTTTTGGTACAGAAGTTAATTTGTTCACCAATTGTATTCTTCAAACAATCTTTTCTATTTTATTCTACTTGTTATATTTATTTGTTGCATTTAGCTAGTACATATTTGGAAGCCTGGCCGGCTGTACGTTTATATCAACCTGCTCAATCCTTTGGGTTACAGCGCTTTTTTCTGCAGCTGCAAGTACTGCGGTTGCCATTGCACTTTGTTTATAGGAAAAGCATTCTCTTTCCAATCCTTTTATTCTTTCAATAAAGTTTGATATTTCCAAGTAGTAATTCTTTTCAAGGACTTCACCTACAGTACCATAGCACACCTTTTCATCAATTCCCTTTTCCGGAAAATTCTTATATATCTCCCCTGCGGAAATATCAAATTCGATATAACCATTGGTACCGCAAGCCCAGCCTTTTCTTATCAATACAGGACATCCCATTGTAACAGTAATCTGTCCTGCTGCCCCATTATCAAGCTTCATCTGCATGCACCAGGTATCTTCTGCTCCGTCTGAAAGGCTGCCTCTCTTCTCCACATAACCTGCCACAGCTACCGGTTTTCCGAAAACTTCATTAAGATATCCCAATTCAAAAGGAACCATTTCCCGGGCTGCAGCTGTTTCCTCATTTCTTGCATAAAATTCTTTACCCTCTCCCGGATGCCAGGTTGGTAGATAGGTTGAAAGATTCATTGAATAGACATGAAGGTTACCCAATTCCTCCCGTACAATTTTTTTCAGGCCTTCAACGACCGGAAGGGTTATAAGGGAGGAGGAAGTAACCGTAACAATTCCTTTTTCTTTTGAAATTTTTTCTACCTTTTTATAATCATAAGTCCATATATTAGCTTCGCAAAAACTATGAAGGCCTTTTTCCAATGCCAGTTCCAAATATTCATGGTGTTTATCCGGAGGAGTTGATATAGAAAGAGCATCAGGGCACCAGTTCAGGGCTTCATCAAGGTTATCAAAGGTACTTATTCCAAACCGCTTTTCTGCCCTTTCCCTTCTGTCCTGGCGTGTATCAAACAAGGCAACCTCTACATCGCCTCTGGCGGTAAGGTCTCTCATCCTCCTGGTTCCCATAGAACCGCCGCCTATTTGAAGCACTTTTATCTTCATATAACCATCCTTTCCACGGTAAGGGACACTCCTTTTCTTTCTAAAGTTAGGGGGGGTACTCTTCTCTCCGGCAAAGTGCTATTCCTTTTTATAGTGGAGTATCTTTTATCGAGGAGTGTCCCTCCTGTTCTCATAAGACTTCTTCCCAGAATTGCACTGTTGCTTCCTTCTTAAAGTACGGGAAGGAACGTACAGAAACGTCCATCTGCTTCCTAAAGCAGTCTCTTGAATCCGCTATGGCAAACGGGACCTTTCAGCAGTTCCTCGATTTTATCTTCTTTTATAGCCTCAGCCTGTATTGCAAAAACCTCATCTATAGCTTTACTGTACTTCTCAACTATTTCTTCATTGTGTGCTGCGGTAACATAAATTGCTGTGTTGCCAAGGAAACCTCTTTCAAGCATTAGTTGAGTATACAGGGTTTTCAATGCAGCAGCTTTTTCATGTTTATAGGAAAAATGAGCCAGGCAGGGATATCCACCCGTTGAAATATCCAGTCCGTGCTTGGCAGCTTTTTCTTTCCATACCTTAAACATTAGATTCCCTATTTTCTCTGCATGTTCCCATATTTTGATTTCCTTCATTTTTTTCAGTGTAGCTATGGCTGCCACATAACCTACACTTTCAGTCCAATAGGTGCTGCTTATAAAGGATTTATCTGCCCCTTCCATAGCTTCCCTGGTTCCAATAACAGCACCTATGGGATGGCCATTACCCAGAGCTTTTCCGAAAATTGCTATATCAGGATATACTCCAAGCTCCAGATGAGCTCCACCATAATTTCTTCTCCAGCCAATGGTTATTTCATCAAATATAAGTATTATACCTCTTTTCTTTGTTTCTTCCCGTACGCATTTAATAAACTCAGGATCAGGATCCTGGTTCCTGCAGGGTTCCATTATTACTGCAGCCATATTATCCCCGTATTTATTAATTACATCCATGAATTCATCAATGCAATTGAACCTGAAAGTATAATTTGTACCTCTTAATTCTCTCGGAACACCCAAAGGATCTAACCCGTTCAGAAGGTGTCCCCGTAAGGCATCATTCTCACCCAGGTTTGCAGCCAGATACCAGTCATGCCATCCATGATATCCGCAGATGGCCACTATGGTCTTATCCGTAGTTGCCCTTGCAATTCTTATGGCAATTGCTGCAGTCTCTCCACCGGTCCTTGCAAATCTTGCCATATCCGCCCAAGGATGTATATCCAGAAGCATTTCTGCCAGTTCGACTTCTTCCGGCGCATTGAGTGTACACATGCTTCCGCTGTCAATACATTTCTTTACTGCTTCGCTCACATCCGGATCGGCAAATCCCAGCAGGCAGGCTCCGATTCCATTGGTTGTCATATCATAGTAGTGATTTCCGTCCAAGTCCCATACTTCACAGCCCTTTGCCCTGCTAAAATATCCCGGCCACTGTTCAGGAGCGAACATTTCCGGCCTCTTGCTCAGCAACTGTGTCCCTCCGGGTATAATTTTCTTTGCTTTACGGTACAAATCCTGTGTCTTTTCGCAAGAATACTTCATTAAAATCACCTCAGCATAGTTTTTTTAATTTAGTCAATAATTTTTTGTGAAATAACGGCTTCCTCTGAAGTCAGGAATTCCTGGTGACAAAAGTCTGATTACGGCTTGCTAGAACTTACATAAATGTCCAATAATCAACATCGATGTTTGCTGAAATAATTATATTATAGGACATAGACCAATAAAATAATGAAATATGACCTGCTTTTAAGAAACAATGTCCTGAAACCTTAGGTTTAACAAATTTCATATAGATATTTTTTCAATTATTTTCATACAGATATTCTAACAAATTCAATACGAGTATTGTCACAATGGTTTCCTGCATAATAATATGCAAGAAGCTCTCTCTGTCCAAGGTTAAGTAAATTGGGATGTCCCACGGAAAAACGGGCCATCTCATCCCATGCATCATTCATGCTTATATTTTTGCTGTCTTGCTTGTCAAAACAACTATCGTATATTACAAGCGACTCCTCATAGTTTCTCCCATGATCCCGGCTTGTACGCACAGTTATAACAGGCCTTATACTTCTGTCTATTTCTATCGTGGCGATTCTTCCATCACCAAGATCTACCGGCTGGCCCGGCTGGCCATATATCCCGGTATCCCATAGTTCTCCCCAGGTTTTGCCTCCATCCAGACTTTCTCTGGCGTGTATATTCAGATACTGCTGTTTTTTCCCGTCCAAGGTCCAGAAAAAGTTTAATATTGTCATACCATCTTTCAGCACATTGGGACGCTGATCCCAGTAATACATGTCTGGTTCTTCTGTGACTATTGAAACATCTCCCCAAGTTTTTCCTCCGTCGCGTGAAAATATCATAGCAGACTTATGCACCCATTTGGAAGTATCCCATTCATGTTTATTCACCTCAAACTGGCATACTATTGTCCCATCTTTCAACATAAAAGGAGCGCCTGTCAGGGGGGTAGGAGCAATAATTGAGTCGGTGTCCATTAGTTCAGGTGCAGACCATGTTTCACCGTCATCTTTTGAAAAACAGAAAAATATGCGGGTATCCTTTAGACTTTCATTTATAGGATTATAATATGGTTTTGACAAATCTGATGTGTCTACCCAGTTAGCCACCATAAGCACGTCCCTGCCTCCTAAAGGCAGAAAATACATAATACGGCTTTGCCCGGGCACTCCATTTATATGGGGAAGTTTTACCGGTTCAAAAGGCCGAGCCCAGGTTTTGCCTTCATCGTCAGACCATGTCATTACAGCGTGCATAAAATCGCAATCGCCTTTTTTCTCCGAGGCTTTAAAGGCTGCCAACCATCTCCCGGAAGGCAGTTTCACAATGCAGGGAAAAGTATTGCTGTTGAAATTTTTATCATCCGGCGGTTTTGCTATGCTTCCTTTGCTTATTACTCTCATTGATAACATCCTTTCTACGTGGTAATAATAATTTAACTAATAAGTATAATTATTTCATCATTATTTCTTTATTGAAATGCACATCAAGATTCCCTTCCTCAACCTGTGCCATTAATGATTTCAGATTAATTATTGGTTTTGTGAGATTACGACTTATCAATAATGCCATAAATATAGATATTTGAAAACAAACAATTATTATTAATAAAGTAATGTTGCCTATTTTAGAACTTTCCTTTAGAATTGTACCGTAATCCAGTAAATTCACTATGTACCATCCCAGGCCTCTGACTTTCGAATAAGAAACCAGTGTTTTCTTTCCTTTAACGTCGTACAGGAAGGAACCTGTATCATTCCCTGATGAAACAATCTTTTTAAAGTACTCTGTATCGCTAATGTTACGGTTTATTTCGGTGTCTTGCACATGAGAAATAATTTTGCCACTGCCATCACATATTAAAGACTGATAATTATTATTGCCATATATATTGCGAAGATAGATCTCATCAACAGAAAAAACCAGTATACCCAACTCATCAAGTGTATTTATATCCCTTATTATCTTTATGTTCATTATATTATGTCTCTTACTGTTGAAAATATTGAAAATTTCCGTCCCATACCATTTGTTGATGCCTGTTATATTGTTCTTACTCATATATTCTCTAAATGATTTATAATCATAAAAAAGGTCGGTTGTATATGCCTGGCTTTTATACTGGAGGCCGTTTTTCCCAAAAACATTTATCAGGCTAATATACTTCTTATTATTAAGAATTCCTGTTGATACAGCTCCAATAGAATTGTAGAATTCTGACTTTTTTATATCGTCAATACCACTGCCAACAGACAGGCTGTCTTGTAAATATTCATTTGAAAAAAGACTTATAGAAACCGACTCTACATCCTGGAGTATAGAACTTATTTTTTCTGCATAGTTTGCAAATTCCTTTTCCACCATTTCACTTTTCATATCAATAATCATTTTGTTTGATACGCTGAAAGAAACTATACCTACAATTAAAACTGGTATAACTGATATCAGCAAGTATGTAAACATAAGCTTTCGCTTAAAAGTTAGATCGCGAAATAAGCTTTGGGTAGTATCTGAGCAAAATTGCATAACTCTATGCACTTATATTGCCCCCCTTGGTTTAACTATTTCGTGAATTGCCCCAGATGTTAAAAAATATTTACATAGTAAAAATTGTACTAGTTGCAAGTTGAATCTGATGTACCACAGTTAGCGCTGAATTGATGCAAATTAGAATAACGTTGTTTTTTTCACTATTTCTATTATACATAAAATTATGAAAACTGTATGAAAAAGTTAAATTTAAGGAAATTAACCCGGAAACATTTAATAATCGTGCAAACATAATTCCAATAATGTATAATTATTTAATATGAGAGGCTTTATTGTGTTCAGCAATGTTTGAGAAGGAAACTCTTACGGAGGATAATAAATGGTAACAATAGATTCACATCAGTGGGACAGCCTTGATTTCAAAACACAAATAGGCCCCCTTTTGTTCAACATATATCTTGGGCCTCTTAGGTACGACTATACTCATGTGAGCAATACCTACGCCCAGACGCGGCATGATCATTCATTATACGAAGTGCACCTGGTAATAAGGGGAACGGGAACAATATCTGTTAATAACAGTACATATAACCTTTCACCCAACACTTTATGTATTATCGCTCCAGGTAAATACCATGTAGTAAAGCCGGATTACAGCAGCGAAACCAAGCTGGCAAACTTTAAATTCAATTATTATGAAGTCAAAAAATACCCGGAATTTCTTCATGAATCCCAGGAGAAAGAGATTGTACACATTAAGAAAACTCTGGCAGAAATTGATCATTGCTTTATTTGCAATGCAAAGCACATAATGGACCTCATCGAGCAGATATATAGTGAAATAAATACTAAGTCCATTGGATATTACAGCAAAATCCAGAGCCTTTTATCACAGACTATAATTGATATTCTCAGGCTGGTATCTCCTGAGGTAAAGGATAATTATATTATACCTGAACGTTCTGATGACGACCGGAGAAGTTCACTGATTGAAGGATTTTTTGACAAGAATTATGCAATACCAGGCATAACAATAGAACATCTGGCTGAATACCTTAACCTTAGCGCAAGACAAACCAGCAGAATAATAAAATCCCTGTATAATGCCAGTTTTAATGAAAAACTGACAGAAATCCGCATTGAGGTGGCAAAAGATATGCTGCTTAACACCGATCTTTCAATAGAACAGATATCTGAAAAATCAGGTTATTCTTCTCCTACCTATTTTCATAAGGTTTTTAAGGAAGTAACAGGAATGACCCCCCAAAACTACAGAGTTTCAGGCGGCCATTCTGTACAATCATCAAAATAATCACAATCTAAGTTTAAATCATTCTAAGTTTAAATCATTCCGCACTTCTTAAGAACAGCATCCAGGACTTCAACCTTTCCTTCCGGAAGGGATGGTATATAATCCGGATGGAATATTCCCTCGTATCCAAGCCTGTTCATTATATATGTGAAAGCCGGAAATATCTTGACAGTTGCCATGGTATCCCTAATTTCAAGGATATCATCCAGGCATTTGCCTGCGCTTGCAAAGTCTTCATTTTCTAAAGCTTTGTACATATTAGACGCAATAGGCCCTGTGCAGGCAAACATGCCGTCCAGATTTGCCTTCAAACCAAACTTGTAGGCCATGTCAAAGAGATCAAGTCCGCTGAAGAAAATATCAAAACCACTGTCTTCCCCAAGTTCTCTGATTAATTTTCTGGCAAGAATGGGATCTCCTGTTTTAATACCTTTTATTCCGGGAACTTTTACAAGTTTCATTACAGAGTCAAATGAAATCCTTGTTTGCGTTACTACTCCCAAATCATACATATATACAGGATATTTTGAATATGCAGCAATAGATTTGTAGAACTCTACAGCTTCATCCTGGGTTACCGCATAATAATAAGGTACTGTGGATACTACTCCGTCAATTTTCAATCCATAAAGAGCATCAATTCTGTCCTTTACTCTACCCACCGAAGTGTCCATAACGCCTACATATACCGGGCAGCGGCCTTTTGCAGCATCAACTGCTACTTTTGCCGTTTTGCCATATTCAGAATTCTTTATATAAGGTTCAATTCCCATTGAACCCATTACAAGCAGAGCCAGAGCCCCGAACTCCACCTGGTCCTCTACATGCTTGGCAAAGCTTTTCTCCATAAGTATTCCATTTTTATCAAAAGGTGTTCCTAATGCAGTAATAAAACCGCCCTTCATCATTAACTCCCCTCTTCCTATAAAACTAATTATTGGTCAAAAAATATTGGTCATATTTTATTTAATGCTCCTTAAAGTGTCTTTAACACTTTTTTACCAGATAATTTGATTATAGGATAAAGAATAATAAGATACAATCAGCTATTAAGACAGATTTTTCACCTGAATGTCCTAAGTCAATAATTCGGTCTATATTTCAATCTATAATCCAATCTATAATTCAGTCTATAATTCAATCTATAATTCAATCTATAATTCAGTCTATAATTCAGTCTATAATTCAGTCTATAATTCAGTCTATAACTCAGAGTCTATAATTCACCCCTCCAAAACCTGGGAGAAAACATTACAATCACTCTGAACAATTCAAGTCTTCCCATAAGCATAAGGCCGCACATAAGATACTTTCCAAAATCACTAAAATCGGCAAAATTGCGTGAAGGTCCCACTAATTCAAAACCTGGTCCTATATTTCCAATAGTAGCTGCAGCCGCACTTGCAGCTGTAACCAGGCTTTTGCCTTCAATAGTCAATGCAAGAGTTCCCAATATAAATATAAATATATATAAAATAAAAAAGCTGGATATTCCACTTAATGTTTCCTGAGATAAAGCGCTTTTATTAATTTTAACAGGTATTACGGCTCTCGGATGAAGTACTTTGTTTACTTCTCTTTTTATAAGTTTTATTAGGGCCAGTACTCTAATACTTTTTATTGCTCCTCCTGTTGAACCTGCACATGGTCCAAAAAATAAAAGCATAAAAAGTATAGCTTTGCTGAAAGGAGTCCATGTATCATAGTCTGCAGTTGTATACCCCGTAGTTGTGATGATTGAAGATACCTGAAACAATGAATGTTTAATTGATTCTCCTATATTTTTATATATACTGCCGTTAATGCTCCAAGCAATAAGAACAGTACATACAGTTACTACTCCCAGGTAAAACCACAATTCTTCATTCTTTAAAGCCTCTCTCCATCTTCCTTTAAGGGTGGCATAATACAAGGAAAAATTCACTCCGGAAATTAGCATAAAAATTGAAATAACCATATAAATATAGGTGTTATTATAAAAACTTATGCTTGTATTTTTAGTTGAAAATCCTCCTGTTCCTACTGTTGAAAAAGCATGCAATGTTGAATCAAAAAGATTCATTCCGCCAATTACCAATAGAATAATCTCAATCACTGTAATGCCCAAATATATAATATACAAGATTTTAGCCGTATCCTTTATTCTGGGAACTATTTTACCTGCTATTGGCCCCGGAGTTTCAGCTTTAAATATCTGGTAGTCTCCAACTCCCATGGCAGGAAGAACTGCAAGGGTAAGCACAAGTATACCCATGCCTCCGATCCAGATGGTAAAAGATCTCCAGAAAAGAATTCCATAAGGTAAAGACTCTATATCTGCAACTACAGTGGCTCCTGTTGTAGTAAATCCTGAAACAGTTTCAAAAAAAGCATCAGCAAAAGATAGTATACTTCCGGAAAAAATAAAAGGCAAAGAACCAAAAAACGATACCAGTATCCAGCCTAATGATACAATTGCTATTCCTTCCCTTATTCTAATATTGCTGCTTCTTTTCGGCACTCTGGTAATCAAAAAGCCTGCAACTGCAGTTAATATGATTGATAGGGCAAAAGCTTTAACTTCATGTTGTCCATCATAATACCCCGCAATGAAAAAAGGAGGCAGCATTAATACAGCCTCAACAATTAACAGGCTACCTATTGCCTTTGCTATGATTCCATAGTTCACTGAACAAACCTCCTTTAGAAGGCTTAAAAAAAGCTTCCAGCGCTAAAAAGGCTGAAGGAAGACATAACACTACAAATCTGTCTCCTGGATAAATAACAGAATTTCCGTTGGGAATAAAAACTTTTCCTTTGTGGGAAACTGCTCCGATTATTATTCCCTTTGGAAGCCCCAGATCAGCAATTCGTTTGCCTACTATTGGCATATCTTCATCTGCAATTATTTCAGTTACCTCTGCCTGTCCTCCTAAGAGAAGAGATACTGAGACAGTTCTTCCTCCTCTTATGAATCTCAGTATATCACTGGCAGTTATATCTAAAGGATTTAAAGCCACATCCACTCCCAATCTTTCAATAATATGGGCATAACTGCTTTTACTTACCTTTGCAACGGCTTTCTTAACTCCCAGTCGCTTTGCCATAAGTGTCATCAGCAGATTTTCTTCATCATAGCCTGTTACTCCAACAAAGGCATCCATTATATTGATACCTTCTTCCTCCAGAAGAGTTAAATCTGATCCATCGCCGCAAATCACCAGGGCATTCTCCAATTTCTCCGATAGATACTCACAGCGGCTTTTATCCTGTTCAATAATCTTTACCTGCATTCCAAGCCGGATAAGATTCTCTGCAAGGTAATACCCAATTTTCCCTCCTCCTAAAATCATTACCTTTTTAACATATTTGGCGGGCAAGGATGTTTTGCATTTCTTAGAAAATTGGTTGATGCTGTCCCGGTTGCCAATAATATATAGTACATCCCCGTCCAATATCTGGCTTTCACCATGGGGGATGATAACCTCTCCGTTTCTCGATATTGCAGCAACCAGTAAACCACTTATATCAAGTTCCTTTAACTTCTTACCAATAAAATCTTTTATATTGGATGCATTAAAATCTATCATTAATACTTTGCCTTCAGCAAAATCCTCTGCATAAAAGGTATAACCCCTGAGTAAATATCTAATTATTTCGTTTGCAGTTGCAAGTTCAGGATTTACTGCATAGTCAATACCCATGATGCTCATAAGGAAACTTTTCTGCTGGGAATACTCGGGGCCTCTGATCCTTGCTATTGTCTTTTTGCAGCCCAGCTTTTTTGCCAATGAACATACTATAATATTTGTCTCATCACTATCAGTAACAGCTATCGCCAAATCAAAAGTACCAATATTAATATTTTGCAGAGCTTCAATCTGTACCCCGCTGGCTTTTATTGTCAATACATCCAGATGTTCTCTAACTTTATCCAGCACTTCAGCATCATTGTCAACCACAGTAATATCTGCACTGGTAGTTGATATGGCGCTGGCAATTTTGTAGCCAAGTTTTCCTGCTCCAACTATTAATATTTTCACTTTAATCTATCCCCTTAAAAAATACAATACAAAAAAAATATATACTTGTATAACTTTTTATTTTACTCGATAAATGAAGCAAAAACAAGTATATTAGATCGAATGAGATAATATATTTATAAAAATACTGTTGCAGAGGAAATTCTCTTATGGTAATATTTTAAAAAGCCGGTATTCAATAAGAAACCGGACCTATGAAATTACTAATATAAATTAATATTATTTAACTATTATTAACAATTCGACTTATATCCTTTAAGGAATGAGAACGGAGGTATGTGAAATGATTATATTGTCTATATGTCATATCTGTTTATCGCCATAAGTTAACTGTTAGCCATAAGTTAACTGTTGTTTATTTATTTTTCCTGCATAGTTTCCTAATCAGAAACCTTATAAGAGAATTAAAAATAATATTTAAAAACTTTGGAAATGCTTACTGTATGAAAGTTTGCATAAGTATGCATTTGTATTTATTATTTATATTTTGTTTTTTAGGAGGAGTAAAATGCATAACAGTGGAATGAATGAAAGAACATTTGCCGGTGTTCACCAGTTATCATTAAGAAGCATAATAATAGGTGCCATTGGTTCCCTTATAATTACCGCCAGTTCAATGTATATTGCACTTAGGATGGGCGCTCTTCCATGGCCAACTATATTTGTTGCCGTTTTGTCAATGGCGCTGCTTAAAATGTTAGGTAAAACAACTCAAAATGAAATAAATATAACCCAAACAGGTATGTCTGCCGGTGCAATGGTGGCAGGAGGCCTTGCCTTCACTATCCCGGGTCTGTGGATTCTGGGCATCTGGAATGGAGCAGAAGCCCTGGAACAGCATTTCTGGAAGGTTCTTGCCATAGCTTTTTCCGGAATGATATTAGGCTCAATTCTTACATGGTATCTGCGGCCTAAGTTTGTTGAAGAGGATAATCTTCCCTATCCAATAGGAGCTGCTGCTGCCGAAACAATTATTACAGGAGATGCGGGAGGCAAAAAGTCAGCTGTTCTTTTTGGAACCATGGGATTTTCAGCTGTATTTACTTTGCTTCGTGACAGTCTCGGCTGGATTCCCGGAGCTCTATCGTCTAAATGGCTTTATGCCAAGAACATTTTTGCAGGCATATGGCTATCTCCAATGGCTGTAGGAATTGGTTATATGATAGGCTCACTCTATACCGGTGTGTGGTTTCTCGGAGGAGTTATATCCTATTTACTGATAATCCCACTGGGTGTTTTGCTGGGCATTTTCTCTTCGGTTGATGCTGCCTCAGCCTTCAAAAACACTGCAGGAATTGGCCTCATGGTAGGAACAGGTATAGGAATACTAATATCATATATCATCTCCGCTGTAAAGAAAGGCAAGGAAAAGGGAAACAGCACCACAGCTTCAGGAAATAAAAACATTAGAAATTCCGGTCATTCGGGTAAAAAGATAAATTTCTTGATTACAATTATATCCACAGGTATTGCTTTTGTTCTGTCTGTAGTTTCAGGACTTAATGTTGTTCCTTCCATACTTCTCATAGCAGGTGTATTTTTAGCTTCAACCATGGCTGCCACAATTACCGGCCAGACGGGAATAAATCCGATGGAGATTTTCGGCATAATTATTCTTCTTGCTGTACGCCTTTTCGTGGAAGTTGACGCTACAGGAGCTTTCTTTATCGCAGCCTGTGTGGCTGTGGCCTGTGGTTATGCAGGAGATCTTCTCAATGATTATAAGACAGGGCAGGTACTTGGCACAAATCCTGTTGCACAGTTGATTTCCCAGGTGGTCGGAGGAATTGTAGGAACTGTTGTAGCTTCATTGTCAATGTTTGCAATAATAAACCAATTCGGAGGGGTTGGTCCTGATAAAGGCCTTACCGCGGCCCAGGCATTCGCAGTAAGCCAGATGGTAGACGGAATTGGAGATCCTGCCGTATTCGCAGTTGCTGCAGCTATCGGGGTTTTATTCTACCTTCTGAAGGTTCCTTCAATGACATTAGGAATAGGTCTATACCTTCCTTTTGAAATTACCACTGCAGTATTCTTAGGTGGTCTGATCCGGTTAGTAACAGACCGGTTTTATAGCAAAGTTTCGGATTCTGGAAATGTGGCGGCTTCAGGTTTTCTTGGAGGCGAGGGAATAACCGGGGTTACCGTGGCAATTATAAAGATGATTATTGGCGGATGAATGTTAATTTGCGGATGAATAATCATTGGCAGAAATGATTATTGACAGGTTAATTACTTTCAATCGTTGTATGATTTTTGATAGTTGAAAGATTATTGACTGGTGAAAGGGTGATTTTTATAAGCAGAGTTATTGGTATTGATATCGGTGGAAGTACCACTAAGATTGTAGGATTCCATGAAGGAGAAATATTTAGTGCAATGCTGGTTAGGGCAACTGATCCTGTGGCATCCGTCTATGGAGCCCTGGGGAAATTTATGAGCACTAATAAACTCCAGCTTTCTGATATTAAGAAGGTTGTAACAACAGGTGTAGGTTCATCATTTATCAGCGAAGACTTATATGGTATACCTACCAGCAAAATTGACGAATTTAAAGCTATCGGAATGGGCGGGTTATTCTTAAGCAAGCTGGACAGAGCCATAGTGGTCAGCATGGGCACCGGAACAGCTCTAGTTATGGCTGATGAAAACGGAGCAAAACATATAGGGGGTACTGGTGTCGGAGGAGGAACTTTATTAGGGCTTTCAAACAGGATGCTAAATGTAAGAAACTTCAGTGACTTAATTGAAGCAGCCCAGGGAGGAAATCTTTCTAATGTAGACCTTACTATCGGAGACATTTCTCATGATATAGTGGGAAACATGCCGCCCCACACCACAGCATCTAATTTTGGGAAAATAAGCGATCTTGCATCAAGAGCTGATATTGCCATGGGCATCATCAATCTGGTTTTCCAAACCATTGGCATGCTCTCGGTTTTTGCAACCAAAATACACAGTACAAAGGACGTTGTTCTAACAGGCAACCTCACAAATGTGCCACAAGCAAAAGAAATATTCAACAACCTCTCAGACCTGTTTGGCGTAACCTTCCACATACCCGATAAGGCTGAATATGCCACAGCCGTCGGCGCCGCAATAAGTTAAAAGCACGGGGACGGTTCTGCTGGAAGCACGGGGACCTGGAAGCACGGGGACGGTTCTTCTGCTTCCGTCAAAACGGAAGCAAAAGAACCGTCCCTGTGCTTCACTTCGGAAGCAGGAGAACCGTCCCCCTGCTTCTATTTTGCTTTGATCTCTGTCCAGATTCTGTCGTATTCTTTCACAAAATCTGAAAGTGACACAAATACCTCACATTTCTCAAGTTCTTCGTCTGTTGGATATGCCGTTCTGTCATTAAGCACATCTTCGGGAAGCATCTTTTTTGCCTCCGAATGAGGAGTTGAATAACCAATATACATAGTATTCCTATAGGCTATCTCAGGCTCGCACATAAAGTTTATAAACATTTCAGCTTCTTTTTTATTCTTGCTGCCTTTTGGAATTACCATTGCGTCAAACCACAGGTTGCTGCCTTCCTTGGGGATTACATATTCCAGATTCGGATTTTCCCTCTTCATATATACGGCATCTCCCGACCAAACAAGAGCAAGAGCCCCCTGTTCAGCAATCATGCTATCCTTAACCTCGTCTCCTGCATATGAAAGCACCAAAGGTTTCTGCTCCATAAGAGCCTGCTTTGCTTCCTCAAGTTCATTCTTATCTCTGCTGTTAAGAGAATATCCCAGCATTTTTAAAGCAGCTCCAATTGAGTCTCTACTGCTGTCAAGCATAAAAATCTTCTTTTCATACTTTTTGTCCCACATTATCCTCCAGCTGTCAACAGGCTCATTAACCATATTCTTGTTATACACAATTCCAACAGTTCCCCACATATATGGAACTGAGTATTCATTATTAGGATCATAGGCCAGATTCTTAAAACGATCCTCTATATACTTATAATTCGGTATATTATTAAAATCAATCTTCTCAACCAGATCCTCTTTTATAAGCCTCTCAATCATATAATCAGAAGGAAAAGCCACATCATAAGTACTTCCGCCACCTTTAAGCTTTACATACATGGATTCATTTGTATCAAATGTATCATATATAACATCAATGCCATATTTATCTTCAAATTCATCTATAACAGACTCATCAATATAATCTCCCCAGTTATAAACCCTAAGAGTTACCTTATTACTGCCACCGCAGCCTGCAAAAAGGGATGCCGCCAAAGCAATCACCAAAATAATGCTGAATACCTTCATATACTTTATATAATTCATTATTTATTCATCTCCTTTGCTTTTACTTCGTCTCTCGACGTTCTTCTATTAACAATTAATAACAGTGTAAGCACTGTAACAAACATTAAAGTTGAAAGTGCGTTGATTTTGGGATTTATACCCCGCCTTGCCATCGAATAAACATATATGGAAAGGTTGGATACTCCCGAGCTTGTTGTGAAAAAGCTAATTACAAAATCATCTATTGAAAGTGTAAAAGCAAGTAAAAATCCCGTAACAATACCCGGCATTATTTCAGGTATTATTACTTTTATCAATGCCTTAAAGGGCGTTGCCCCCAAATCCAAAGCCGCTTCATACATATTTTTATCAAGCTGCTTTAGCTTCGGCAAAACTGACAATATTACATAGGGTATGTTAAATGTAATATGAGCCAGGAGCATAGTTGTAAATCCAAGATTCAAGTTTATTAAAGGCCTGACAAATATAAAGAGGAGCATGAGAGACACACCTGTTACAATGTCAGGATTCAGCACAGGAATATACGTCAAATTCATAACAAAAGCTTTCTTAAATTTCTTCATATTGTTTATCCCTATTGCCGCAGCGGTGCCAAAAACAACAGCAATAACCGAAGAAAGAAATGCTATCATTAAGGTATTATATAAAGGTGAAATTAAATCCCTGTCCTTGAAAAGCTCATAATACCACTTTAAAGTAAATCCTCCCCAACGTCCTCTTGACTTTGACTCATTAAAAGAGTATATCACAAGCACAACTATTGGAGCATACAGAAATAAGAATATTATATATAAATACATTTTCTTAGCAATACGGCTTACCATATAGCACCCCCTTCATTGTCCTTGTCATATTTTCTCATTATACCCATACTGATCAGAATTATGACTGTCAGTACAAAGGAGATTGCGGAACCAAAATTCCAGTCTCCTACAAAAATAAACTGCTGTTCAATCAAATTACCGATAAGAGTGTAATGGCCTCCTCCCAACAGCCTGGAAATAACGAAGGTAGTTACCGCAGGCATAAAAACCATTGTAATACCTGATATAACTCCCGGGATACTCAAAGGAAGAATCACTCTTTTTAAAGTAACCATATAATTTGCTCCCAGGTCTTCAGCTGCCTCCAGAATACTTTTATCTATCTTTACCAGTACCGAATAAATAGGCAGTACCATAAATGGAAGGAAGTTGTACACCATTCCCAAAACTACCGCCTGATTTGTGTAAAGAATATTCATCTGGGGCAGACGCAAAAAATTAAGTACAACATTTATAACGCTGTTTTTTTCCAGCAATGTCATCCATGCATATGTCCTCAGAAGGAAATTCATCCACATGGGAATAACAAACAACATCATCAAAGCTTTCTTTTTTCTGTACTCTTTGCTTGCCAGAATTAAAGCTGCAGGGTACCCGATGATCAGACAAATAACTGTACAAATAAGCGCCAGTCCTATAGATCTCAAGAACACCATTAAATATATAGGATCCCACAATCTCCTTATATGTTCAAGGGTAAACTGTATTCCGCTTCCGGTATCAATGGTAAAGCTATAAAATATTAATAACAAAAGGGGTACTACAATAAAAATTATCATCCATAATAAATACGGATAAGAAATCCAGGTCTTATTCATCGGGTTCTCACCTTTTTCATTATATGAATATCGTTGGGAAGTATACGAATCCCTATTGTAGACCCGACCGGCTCCATAAGGGTGCTGTGTATCATCCATCGTATGCCCATGCTTCTGACCATCATTTCATAATGTACTCCCTTAAAGATAACCGACTCAACTTCACCAACAAGCATACCTTCATCCGCCTGAACATGCTTTATATCCTCAGGTCTTACAACAACATCTACATCCTCATTCTCTTCAAAACCTGCATCCACACACTCAAACTCACGGCCTGCAAAATAAACCAGCCTATCCCTTATCATTTTCCCCGGTATAATGTTGCTAGCCCCTATAAAGTCTGCCACAAAAGCATTTTTAGGCTCATTATATATCATCACAGGAGTTCCTATCTGCTGTATAGCCCCATCCTTCATAACAACAATGGTATCCGACATTGTAAGGGCTTCTTCCTGGTCATGTGTCACATATATAAAGGTAATTCCAAGCATCCGCTGAATCTTTTTAAGTTCCATCTGCATATCTTTTCTAAGTTTAAGATCAAGAGCCCCCAGGGGTTCATCAAGAAGAAGCACTTCCGGCTCATTTACAAGTGCTCTTGCAATAGCTACTCTCTGCTGCTGTCCACCGCTTAATGAGTCCACCGATCTCTTTTCGAATCCTTTAAGATTTACCAGTTCCAGCACTTCTGCAACTTTTTTATTTATAAGCTTTTTGTCCATCTTTTTGATTTTCAGTCCAAATGCAATATTTTCCTCTACATTCATATGTGTAAAAAGGGCATATTTTTGGAAAACCGTATTTACCTTTCTCTTATATGGAGGAAGATTAGTTATGTCTTTTCCTTCAAACAGTACAGTACCGCTGCTTGGCTGTTCAAATCCACCTATTATCCTTAGTGTAGTAGTCTTACCACATCCACTGGGACCCAGTAAAGTGATAAATTCGTTTTTCAAAACATACAGGTTTATATTTTTAAGGGCTTCTTCTCCGTTATAGTCTTTGCTTATATTCACCAACTCAATTATAGGCTCGCTCATTTTGCCTCCCTCCAAAGTATCATAATAATAACTTTACATTAAAAGCTTGGCGGTGAAGAGATCCACAATATTACAGCCTTGTTGTTGCCGGCATTTGAAATACTGTGAGTCATTGTAGGCATAAAATAAAAACTTTCGCCTTTTCTTGCCTTATACTTCTGATTGCCAAGATGGATATAGACACTTCCGGACATTACATATCCAAATTCCTCTCCGTTATGGGGGTCATCCTCTCCAGAAGAACCACCAACATCAAAAATCATCATAATTGGCTCCATGCTGTTTTTTTGCGCATTTGGCACCAGCCACTTTATTTCGTGTTTTAATTCACGATTCTGTTTAACAAATATATCATTTTTCTTAATTACAATTTTCTCTTCAGTAGTCTGATTAAAAAAGTCTTTAAGGTTGGTTCCGAGGCATTCAAGAATATCTATCAAGGTCGCAATTGACGGCGATGTTAGATCTCTTTCTACCTGGGAAATAAAGCCCTTTGAAAGCTCACACCTGTTTGCCAGCTCTTCCTGGGTCAATCCGTTTTTTACCCTTAAATACTTTATCCTTTCACCAATTTTCATATTTTACACTAACTCCCAAATAAGAATATGTTTGTTTAAACTAAACTTAAAGTTTAGTATCGTTAAACAGATAAACAATAATATAAATAGCACAATACAATATTTATGTCAATACAAAAAATAAAAATATATTAAATAATTTAAATTGAGTGAATATTGACGATTTCGTGAAATCAAGAAACTCTGAAATGGTTGAAAACATTGGATTTGCCGTTCAGGGATTCAATGGGGGGGGACCTTGCAATCCCCCACTTAAAAGGTCGTTATAATAATTTACATCAACTCAGTTTCCGCTCTCCCAATTCATTGATCTTTCCACAGCTCTTTTCCAGCCCCGATATTTCATATCTCTCTCCTCTGGATTCATAACAGGTTCAAATTTCTTACCAAGCATCCATTTTTCTGCTATCTCTTCTTTGCTCTTCCAAAAGCCAACCCCCAGGCCGGCAAGATATGCAGCTCCCAGGGCAGTTGTTTCAGTTATTTTCGGGCGTTTAACCGTAACTCCAAGTAAATCTGCCTGAAACTGCATAAGAAAAGGACTCACACTTGCTCCACCATCAACTTTAAGTTCCTTAAGCTTGATTCCGGAATCGGCTTCCATGGCTTCGAAGACATCTCTGCTCTGGTAAGCAATTGACTCGAGAGTAGCCCTAATAACGTGCTCTTTTGTGGTGCCTCTTGTTATTCCTACAATGATACCTCTCGCATACATATCCCAATAAGGTGCTCCTAATCCTGTAAATGCCGGTACTACATAAACGCCTCCTGTATCAGGTACCTTTTCTGCTATAATGTCGCTCTGAGGAGCACTCTCAATCAGCTTCATCTCATCTCTCAGCCACTGGATTGATGAGCCTGCATTAAATACGCTGCCTTCTATTGCATATTCAACTTCATTGCCTATTCCCCATGCAATAGTGGATAAAAGGTTGTTCTTTGATTTCACAGGAGTTTTTCCTGTATTCATAAGTATAAAACATCCGGTTCCATAGGTGTTTTTGGCTGATCCTTCCTGAAAACAAGCCTGACCAAACAATGCCGCTTGTTGATCTCCGGCCACTCCACTTATTGGTATTTCTGCTCCAATGATTTCCTTACAAGTATTATCTATAATCCCGTTTGTGTCAAGTATTAGTGGGCAAATTTTTCATTTTCCTTGCAGTAAGAATTTGTCAATATTTTTATGCTTAGCTTGAGCCTACTTACCGCATTTATTCCACGGTTCCCTTGACAACGAGCCTCTA
>DULL01000101.1 GCA_012840395.1 Clostridiaceae bacterium
ATTAGTTCCATAAGAGTATCTCCTTTTCTGTGATTATTGTGGTTCTTCATAAATTACATGATATCACAGGAGAGATACTCTTATCTTTTATTTTTTGGTTTTTTCCCAAAGTAATTTTACACTAACAGTATGGTATAAAAAAGGAGTATACTATGAGAAAAGAAAGAGTAAGCAAGATGAAGCAACAGGCGATTGAAACAAAAAATAGAATTCTGGAAGCTGCCCGGCAGTTAATCAGTAAACATGGATTTAATAATGTAAGTGTGGATGCAATTGTAGAAGCAGCAGTATCCAAAGGTGCATTTTATGTTCACTTTGAGTCAAAAGATGCATTGGTAGCTGAATTAATAAATGATTACACAAACCTGGCAGACATTAGTTATAAATCCTTTTTGGCAACGATTTCCGACCAGAAATCTGTATTTGATGTCCTTCTTCTTTTGGCAGGAGGAATCACTGATTTTCTTTCCGAGAGTGAAGATATCTCTGTTGATTCTCTGCCAAGGCACTTAAGTTTTGGCTATTCGGGGAATTACCTTTGAATGGTGCATCCGGTATCCAGATTTCAATCTTAAAGAACAGATTCTGGACTACTTTAATATACTACTGTATGGATTGAAAAAATAAATGAAAATATATTTAAAAGATAAGGTGTCAATATGAAAACCAGCCCAGGAAAAATTATAATAAGGACCGCAGGGATACTATTGTTATGGCTTTCCCTTATCTATCTGTATACCTTATTACACGAAGGCGGCCATGCGCTTGTTGCAATTATGTATGGCGGAAGGATAGATAGTTTTGTTTTAGGCTTCAACGCCTATGTCTCACAATCCGGAGCAAATTTCACTCCACTGGGAGAGTCTTTGTTCAATATAGCCGGAGTTTTGCTGCCGGCGATATGTTTAGCTGTTGCTCTTAAATTCTACAACAGGAATGTAGTAAATCCGATTTATCATTACATTTATGGCACAATAACTATTGCTGTTATCGGTTCTTTTTTAGCCTCCGTAGTAATACCCCTAATATCTCTGTTTACTGAACCACCTGTAGATGATGATATAAGTAAATTTCTGCAAGTATCAGGGCTAAATCCCTTACTGGTATCATTTACCGCTATTATGATAATATTACTATTCTTACTATTCTCATATAAAATAGGCCTATATTCGAAAATCATAGAATATCTAAAGCCTTTATCAAAGACCAAACGTGATGGGCTTAATAAACAGCAAACAGCTGTCCTGGTATTGGTTATTATTTTCCTGGGAGCAGTTGTATTTGTATCCTATCAAATACTGGTTCCGAACAAAGTTTTTGAAACTTCCTTTTCGACGAATATTCGCGATAATCAGGAAGTTATGAGGATGCCTTTTATAATAAAAACGGGCAAGTCTTACAAAATGAGCCTGAATCTGGAGGCCGAGGGTATACTTACGGATATCCAGATTTATGATGATAATGGCAATATAGTATATCAAAATATCTGCGAACAATTTTCTCTTAGCACAACGCTTAAACTAAAACCTGGAAATTATCTATTAGAACTCACCTTCATCAGGGATCCTGATGTTATGGTGAAATACTTTGGAGAAAAGAAATATGCATTTTCTCAAGACCAGGTTAATATGCTTAAAGAATTATTCGAGAAAACCCGAAATGATGAACTTATCCCGGTTTCCTTTTCAGCAATTATACAGTGAAGTTATGTATATACCCAGTAAAGTTAATTCTTATCCCGGTTCTTCCTATCAGGAAGTCTAACCTTCTATACGCCATTCCCAAGGGTCTATTCGAACTTATGCGACTAAAGCTGTCATTTATTAAGGTATTCTTCCTAAAACCATGTTTTCTTCTGTTCTTAGTGGCTATTGACTGGCTTCTTTTAGTATATTAAATTAATACAATTTACACTGCGACGGGCGCTCCCGTTATAGATCCAGAGTATAATCAGGATTAATTTATCCTGACGTACTTGCTGAGGTTGGTGCTGTGAAGCATCAATGAACCGGGGTGGTACCACGAAGTATTATGCTCTCGTCCCCAGGATTATATCCTGGAGGTGAGAGCTTTTTATATGGATTTTTTATACTTGTACTCACTTTAATATAAAGCAACGAGGCATTCTACATAGAGAACGTAGAGTGCCTCGTTTTCAGGTTATTTATTTTGTAAACTGATTACCCGCATTTGGTTTTGCCTTCTGCCATTGGATGGGTATTATCTCTTCTTCTTCTTATCCTTTAACTCTCTTAAAATAATGCCAGCCCCAAACAACTGCTACAAGTTCCCAGCCTTCCCTGCCGTATTCATTTAGCCGCCTGGTGGTGGCCTCAGCCATACCCCAAATGTAGACACATTTATACTCGTATACCTTCATTGCTATCCTCCTTTCTCTCTTAACGTTCAATGCACAATAGTTGATGTTGTTTATTTATATAATTTTTGTTTATGCCACAATATTAATAACAATCATTTATTTATCAGTACTTTCCACATTTCTGACCTTAACCTTTCCGGTCGCATTTTTACCGGAAATTTGTATTTCATATTCATCGGTTTCAGATACTGCTACGGTGAATACCATTGATTTTAGATTATTTCCTGTATAGGGCTCACTACCGTTTTTTCCGTTGATCGCAAGGGCAATTTCTCCCTCATCACATAGAACTTCGACCTGCAACTCATCTCCCTTGATAAGGGATAATTCACACTTGTTTCTTGAACTCCACTCCCTGAAATCCATTGTGAATCCTTTTCCATCTAGATTCTCAAGAATCACTATAGCACCTTTTGTCGAATAGCAAGCCGAGATTGATATAGCAATTGCAATCACAAGTGTCAGTGAAACAATCAGGTTAATATTTGGTTTAATATTCGTATTCATATTTCTGCTCCCCCTTATTCCTGCGTAGTGTCAAAAATTTTAATATAATTTTGATGTAAAAGTATATATTTCACTGGCCTTCACCAGTTACTTTCGTATCCCCCCTGAAATTTGGAAATTATTCAGGTTTCTTTTTTTAGATCCTTCAGC
>DULL01000102.1 GCA_012840395.1 Clostridiaceae bacterium
ATTAGTTCCATAAGAGTATCTCCTTTTCTGTGATTATTGTGGTTCTTCATAAATTACATGATATCACAGGAGAGATACTCTTATCTTTTATTTTTTGGTTTTTTCCCAAAGTAATTTTACACTAACAAACAATATAGTGTTGAATTTATTGAACAAATAATAAAGAAGACACAGGAAACTAATAATATTGCACTAGTAGCTCGCAGGCATGAAATAGCGCCTAGCACAATATATACCTGGCTCAGGAAAAAACGACAAACTGGTTCTGTAGTAGCTCTACCTAAAGCTAAAGAAACAAGGTATAGAACAATGGAAAAAAATCTTAAAGAAGTAAGTACAGAAAATGACAGGTTAAAGCGCCTAATAGCTGAGAAAGAGCTTGAATTATCAATTTTAAGAGAGCTGAGGGATTTAGCAAACCCTCGATAGCCGACAAGGCAGCTATTGCTCAAAGGTGGATCAAAAAAGGATACAGTGCAACTATCGTCCTTAGCTTTGTCGGATTATCTTCATCCACCTACTATCACTCTATTGAGAGAATTCGAAAAAATATTGAGGATAAGAGGCAACGAAATAAACCAGGACGCAAGATTACAAGTTATACTTATGATCAAAAAGGTAATAAAATATACGATGAAATGGTTAAAGAGTACCTTTGTGAGCTTATAGCGGGTGATGGCTATCCTTATGGATATAAAAAGCTCACTGTTTGCTTGCAGGAAGATTACAGTCTAGTAATTAACCACAAGAAAGTATATAGGTTATGTAAAGAACTTGATATATTGCGTCCACAGAGAAAAACATATCCCAATCGCCCGAGAAAACTAGCAAAGCGCGAGAAGGTAACTGGTTCAAATCAGCTTTGGCAAATGGATATCAAATATGGTTACATAATAGATACAAAGCAATTTTTCTTTCAATTATCAGTAATAGATGTTTTTGATAGAGCAATAATAGATTATCATTTAGGTCTGAGTGCAACAGCGAAAGATGCCAGTAGAGTGATAGAAACTGCTCTAAAAAAACGAGGTTTTAAACCTGGTGATAAACTACCTGTAATAAGAACTGACAACGGCCCACAGTTTATTGCTAAAGAATTTGAAAATACCTGCAATAAATGGAGATTAGATCATGAACGAATACCTGTAAAATCACCAAATTTAAATGCTTATATAGAATCATTTCACTCTATCCTAGAGGATCAATGCTATATCCGGTATTTATTTAAGAGTTTCGCCCATGTGTATGAAGTAATAACCGATTATATGGATTATTACAATAACAGACGCAGGCATGGTAGTATTAAAAATATGGCACCTAATAAATTTTACAAACTATGGTTAAGCAATGATACAAAAGCACCTTTAGAGATAGTTGCATAAAACTCTTAACCAACCCTAAGAATACCTCAGTCTGGCTGACGAATGGTGTCAAGGGTGGGAAGCAGGTTTTAACCCTTGCCCTTGACAACATGAGGAAGACGGCTAAACTCCTTAAAGGGTTGAGTTAAGAATATAAAATAATGAATTTCTATAGTAGAGAGAGTTCTACGCAGATAATCTCCAATAACGGGGGGTCAAACCGAAACGTAACACATGTAAATCATATTTCAAATTGAAAACATTAAATCTTTACGCATTATAAAATCAGTTTGCTCTTCTTCACCCATAAAAAAAGAATGTTTACCTATTACATAAAATCCATACTTTTTGTAAAACAAAATAGCTTTTTGGTTTCTTTCCCATACGCCAAGCCATATATATGATTTTTTACGTGTATTTGCAATTGCAATTGCCTTTTTAATTAGGAAACTACCCAAACCTTTCCCTTGAAATTCCTTTAATACATATATTCTTTCTATTTCTAAAGATTGTGGATCATAGATGTCGGTTTGCGCCTTATATTCATTTAATTTTAGATAACCTGATAATTTTTCATCTGCATAAAGAAAATAAAATTTCGAATTGTTATTTGATAATTCATTTCGTAACTTTTCAAGATTATAAGCTTTTTCTATGTAAGCTTTCATATTGGATAGTATATTCATGGGACCAAAAGTATCACTGTATGTCTTGCAAGATAATTCACGAAGTGTCACTAGGTCATCCATTACACATTCTCTGAAAGTAATTTTCATTCTTTTATGATCCTTTCCAAAACTCTACCGTAAAAGCAGACACGTATTTTATTACTTACATGCAAATATAAACTAAAAATCATCTTCTCAACTGGATGCAACCCGGCCAACCGACATCTATTGCAATGTAAAAGTCATTTATTTTTACTATATAACAGTTGACGTGTTTAACATGAATGCGATAAGTTTCCATAAGACCTCCAAATTCAACATATTGCACCGCTCAACTTCTTAATAGCTCTCTTAAGTTAATTCTACAAATATAATCCTACAAAAGCAATCCAATTGCAATTATTATTAAATTCTTAGCACGATTTCATCACACCAAGTTTGTTTATATGCAAATTGCCCCTTTAGATCGAGTAAACAACTTGGATGTAATCCAGTAAATCCAGTAAAATCAAAGCTTACACCATCTCCAACCTCACTGCATTCTCAATATGGAACGAGCCGCTTGGATTGATGTCTTGGGCTAATTTTTTGAACCTTACGTTTACGGGAACATGTCAATGAGTTTTTCGGACATTTTTGAAAAATCGCTGTTCACGGGAACATATCTACGCAGGA
>DULL01000103.1 GCA_012840395.1 Clostridiaceae bacterium
AGCATCCATAATCATAACCGCGCCTATCGGAGCACTGCTTATTGACAGAACATATAAGAAACTCCTGTCAAAATAACGTAAGGTATGAAAATGGGCCCAGGACATCAATCCAAGCGGCTCGTGCCATGTGGAGTGCTTATTATTGATATCCTGTAAGATATAATATTACATATAGCCAATACATGGTCGCATATTTTACTTATAATTTGTGAAAGGATGTTTTAAATGGAGATACTGGATGTTGTTGATGAATGCGGCAATCCGACAGGAGAAACAGTCGAACGAGAAAAAGCTCATGAGGAAGGTATTATGCATAGGACATCTCATGTATGGGTTCTCAGAAAGAACCAGGATAAGGTTCAGATTCTGCTTCAGAAAAGAAGTGAGACCAAAGAATCTTTTCCGGGCTGTTATGACATTTCAAGTGCGGGGCATATTACTGCAGGAATGAATTTTGTCGAATCTGCCATAAGAGAGTTGCAAGAGGAACTTGGCATTTCAGCTTCTGATGATGAACTTCTATACTGTGGAGACAGAATTGTAATCTGGGATGATTGTTTCTGTGGGAAACCTTTTCATGACAGGCAGTTTACGCGAGTATTCATTTTGTGGCGTGATATGGACGAGGAAGAATTTTTACTTCAAAAAGAAGAGGTCGATAGTGTACTTTGGATGGATCTGGACGAGTGCATTGCAGCAGTCGAGAAGGATCAAATAAAGCACTGCATTTATCCTGGAGAGCTGAAAATGGTAAAGGATGCATGCGAATGAAAGTTAATGATACCAACCAATCTCTGGCTCTCAGAATATATTACTGCTTATAAGTGATAGGTTTATGAGTTACTAATGTATTGAAATGAATGAAACTCCCAGACATTGATCCTTCCCCTCGGCTGTTCTGCCTGAGGTGATAATGTCATTGCCTCGGCGGATAAACCCTGCAGTGGAATTGGACTGCGTTCCGGTTAAGGAGGGTTGCTCATTCGTTAAGCAGCTGATCTCTCCTTCTCACATACCATTCAGTATGCAATAGTTCAACAGGGAATCACCATTGGAAATCAACAGGTTTTTCAACCTGCGGATAATCATCATACGAGCATTCGCCTGGTATGATCCTTTCATATGTATCGGTCTCACAATTATAAACGGCAACTCCTGTCTGCCATAGGTTCATATCCTCGGCAAAATAGTAAGAAAGTAACGCCTTTTTGCTATCGGGGCTCCATTCCAGAAAATGAACCGCCGGATTGTCCCACTGATATTCACCAATTTTATAGCCGAATTCCTCGCTGTTTTCAGCAAGAAATGCGTACAAACTCTGTTTATTTGCAGAAAATGAAGACATATTAAATATCACCGTATCCGACCATGTCCGTCCGCCATTTCCAACAGCCAGCTTTTGTCCATCAGGACTCCAGTTAATATAGCCAGCGCCACCGCTGTCCCCTCCAATGCTTATAAGCTGTAAAATCATTGACAACTGATGACTTTCGAAAGAATAGATCCACAGCTTACCATCATTAAAACGGGTATTTCGATAAGGATTGAACGCGACATATTTTCCATTGGGAGAATAAACAAATTCCGGACCCGAAAAGGTCTCTGCCAGCACCTCCATAGAGAACCTGGCTGAATCCCGTACGTGTTCATCAGGGTCAGTCAATAGCGGCTGCAGGGCTGTAATGATTTCCTGCCTTCTGGGATCCGCAAAATATTCAAACGCTTTATAAGAGCAAACCCAACGAACATAGGAATTTTCATGCTGCATTCCGGCAAGATACAATGGCAGCAAATCAACATCCATAGGCAGATATTCATAATTAGCACGTGAACCACCATAATTTTCGGCAAATGTATCCCAATAGGACACTAAATATTTCTCCGGAGATTTATTTACCTTAGAAGTTTGTGGTCCTTCTGATTCGCTGACCGATTGGCTGCCAGTTGGTTGTTTTTCATCAATCGGTGCTATAACGGATGAGCCTGTGGAATCTGACGGTTCATCCATGTTTATTACGTTTTGGCTTTGGCAACCAGTCAGGTTCAAACAAAAAATCCATACTATAGCAATGACAAGCAACCTTTGTTTCATAATACATTTTCATCCTTTGTCTATATTTCAAGCTTTTTCTGTTTGCAGGACCATTCCATTTAATTATAGCAATGGAAGCAGTTGCCTGCAATACGGAGATCTGCCTGCAAAACAGTATTCAGGCACTCTTCAAAAAACATATGATGATCCACATTACTACGTCGATTTTGGAAAGGAATAGAGGTAATCTAAAACAACTGCATCCATTGAGAAAAGCAGAAAGGCTGTAGATACTATTCCTGGAATTGTTAAAATAATAATACACTATTTAATTCAACTTCTGATAATGTTTATAAAGAAATCAATAAGACAAAATTGATTCATCACATTGATGCAGATGATGATAATATGACTTTCTGTTTGGTGATGCAACTCAAGAAAAGGGATAAACTATTGGCATTTGTGTATGACAACGAGGAAATTCATCACATTCACTGACTGTTTAAACCTGAGAAACTAAGTGATATTATTAATGGTGAAACAGTTTTTAACATGCCATGAGGAAACACAGTGTTTAATGCAAGCTTTGAATCTACACATAGTTATACTTTGAAAAAAGAAAAGATGTGATAATATGGTAATATGTGGCTATTAGAAAAATAATTAATTGGTACTTACTCAAAGGAGGTTAAAGTATGGTAATAGTTTATGAATCAAAAACAGGGTTTACTAAGAGATATGCTGAAATGCTTGCTGCGAAAACAAGACTGAAGGTATTCCATGTAAAGGAAATCTCAAAAATCAATCAGGGTGAAGAAATTATTTTTCTTGGCTGAATAAAAGCCGGGAAAATACAGGGCCTTAATAGAGTGAGAAGATTTAATGTCAAAGCTGTTTGTGCCACCGGTACAGCGCGAACTGTTGAACCTAATGTCGAAACGGTTGTTGCCAGGAACAATATTGAGGGTATACCGTTTTTTTACTTGCGCGGAGGCTGTTTACCGTTGAAAAAAATAAAGGGTATGGATAAAATCATGCTGTCAATGTTTGTAAAGATGTTAAAAAGCCGCAAAGAAAAAGATGAAAGAACAGAAGAAGCAATTGATATTATTGTAAACGGATTCGACGGTGTTAGAGAGGAAAACCTTGAACCTTTGCTCGAATGGCTTAAGAACCAGCCCACATTTAGGAGCGATGAATAGATATATAGTGTTATGCGGATGAATTAACAGTTGATGAACTTGAAAAATATTCAAATTTTAAAGGGTGAGTGGACATTCATTAATGCCTTTTACATTGTTGTAACAGATTGAGGTGAATAAATTTATGGAAAGACGGTTGACGTACCGCTTGTTTACCAATGTCACAAAAATGCATTGAGCATAAGAACTCGCTATTGTCGGAGAAAATATGAATAGGGACCGTGTAACTGCTTATCTCACAGGACGTGGCATCCACAGATTATTGATACATATAAAAAGGAAAATTGCTGTAATATGGAGAATACTGCTGAGCATTAAAAACTGATTCAGAATTATAGTAGAAGTAAAGTTATTGAGTTTTAAATACTCTGGAGGTATAGGTGTGGTTGAGAGTATATTAAAAGGTGAAGTGATGCTTGCGACAGCCGATGATATTCCAAATTGGATGAAACTTGTAGATGTAGTAAAAGAAAATTTTCCTGGACTTCAGAAAGAAAGCTACCTAGTAACCCTTCGAAAGAACATAGCTCGAAAAACGGCTCTTTGCTTTAAGGAAAATGGTAATATTGTAGGGATACTGCTTTTCTCACCTAACCAAAATCGCTTGTCCTGTGTGGCAGTACATCCAGATTACCGTCGCCTTGGAATTGCTTCAAAATTGATTGAAAAGATGCTGGTATTACTGCAACCTAATAGGGAAATCACTGTAACAACTTTTCGTGAGGGTGACGAAAAAGGTGTTGCTCCAAGAAAACTGTACAAAAAATTCGGATTCGAAGAAGCAGAACTTTTGACGGAGTTTGGTTATCCTGTGCAGAGATTTGTATTACGCCCAGATAATCTGGATTGTATCCTTGGTGTTAAGCACTCTGAAGTAAAGCTTGTGCCATATAGTGAATTGTACAATTTATTATTTGCACATGAAAGTAAGAAAATTGCAGAAGCTCTTGGAGATAATGTGTTCCAGATATACCATGTAGGTAGTACAGCAATAGTAGGGGCTATTGCAAAGCCATTACTTGATATTTCAGTATGTGTCAGAGATATAAATGCAATAGATGTACATGCTATGAAGACTTTGGGGTATGAATGCATGGGCGAATATGGTATTCCCGGAAGATGTTATTTTGTAAAAAGAAAAAATGAGGATATTTCAACACATCATGTTCATTGCTTTACTGATGGAAATGAAAACCTTACTAATCAATTATTATTTCGGGAATATTTGAATACCCATCCCGAAGCAGTTCGTGAATACAATAAATTAAAGCTATCACTATTCGAAAAGTATCCAAAAGAACGGCATAAATATACCGAATGCAAAACTGATTTCATTATGAACATAGTACAGTTAGCACAAAAAGGTAGATGAAATAATGTATAGAAAGAGATTCTTGATAATGATCTTTCAACTTTTTGAAAAAACAAGTGAGCCATACTGTGTATAAGGAGAGTTGTCACATGAATTATGATTATGTTATAAACGCTCCGATTTCTGTAAAGCAGATAGCTGACCTGCGTGAAGCGGTTGGCTGGAATCGCATGGAGAGTTGTTATGAAAACAAGCTTATGACCTCTTATTTTCACATAAGTGGGGTAACATATGCAAAGTGTTTGAAAAAGCGTATATTATGAATGGGATATTACCGGAAAAAGCATGTTTTTATGCAAAAGAAGCGAGGAGACATATTATTGCCCCGGAGCATTATAAACTTTACGAGGATACTTTGGAGATATAGATAAAACATTGCGTGATAGACTATTGTCATCAGAATATGCATGATTGAGCATCTCAAGGATGGGATAAAGATACGGCCTTTAAAGCTGTAAATAAATAAATTTCAAATATTTAGCTTTTTTATTTCTACTTTATCGGATGTTGTAATGTAAGGAAGTACTTATTTATATCGTTAAAGAGAATACACAAATGGTTCTGAAAATTTATATTTTGTTGGCAGGTTGTTTTTCTTTAGTGAGGAGGAGATATATTGAGACGTTTTGTACGTTTTTGTGAAAAGGTTCAATATCTGGGCCTTCTTGGCCTGCTAAGTTTCATTTTTGACAATAAATTGCTTGGGTTACTATGGCTGTTCTGGTTATTTGGATTAATCCCCATTTTTTATAATCCCGCCGTATTTTTACAATCGCTGAAACAGTTAGGGGGGGCGATGATCATTTACTTACGATATGGCTCTGGCATCCCAAGTGCGGAGTACTACAATGGAAGTGTAAAATTTTCATTGCCCTTTCATGGGACATGGACGGTAGTTAATGGGGGAGTTGAAAAAGCGACTTCCCATTCCTGGGGAATCCTGACACAGCGGTATGCCTATGACTTTTTAATCCTTGATGAAAAAGGGCATAGCTTTTCTGGTAATCGCATGAATCCTGAGAATTACTATTGCTATGGGAAAGAGATATTAGCACCAGCGGACGGTGAAGTTATTGAAGTTAAAGATAAATATCCCGACAGCGTAATATTGGATAATGGTAAAGCGGATTGTGCTGCAAAAGATATCCGGGGTAATTATATTCTCATTCGCCACGCGGACAAGGAATACGGATTGCTGGCTCATTTGAAACATGGCAGTATTCGTGTGAAGCCGGGTGATATTGTAAAACGTGGACAGCACATTGCAGATTGTGGCAATTCCGGCAACACGTCGGAACCACACCTTCACTTTCACGTACAAGATGGCAGGAGCTTTTTTACATCTACGTTTCTTGCTTAAGCTAACCATAGCTGATGTAAAGATTACTTTTCTAAGCAACTTGGAACCTCGTTTAGACATCTTGTTTCCAGCGCCTTCAAATTGACCAGATTGTGTAACAGAGGGATCGATACCGAAGTAAGCGACCAGCTTCTCCGGCTTGGAAAACACCCTGAATCCTCAATTTCACCAACAATTATAGCCGCAGTGAGAAGTCCGATATCTGGGATGGAGCAAAATATATCGATAGTAAAGAATAAAACCGACTAGGCTTTTTAGCATCTTCTTCTAACAGCTTAAGTATTGACTCAAGTACTGCTGCATCCAGGGATGCCATCAAAGTTTTTATCGTAGCAAGAGATATTCTCTTATCTTACCAGCAATATTTATACATTACCTTTTATACATCAGCATACACAAATGTCAAATAAGAAAAGCCTCCTGTTCAAGTTTTATGTTTTTCTCAAGCATTAGTTTGATAACTTCACTAAATTCACTGTAGTATTTATTTTTCAGTAATAATTTTAGTTTTTCCGCATACTTGAGATCAAATTTTTTTCCATACTTGATCTTGCTTTCAAATGCTTCTATATCCATTAAATAAGGTCTTAAAGACGGGATAATGCTTGATTTAAGTCTCTGAAAAATCATAAAACCACCCAGATCAATATCACCCCAATGGAAGAATTCAATTCCGTATGGATGGGCTGCATCGTATAACTTTTTAAAAAACGCCCCCTTAACGGGACTATAGAAACCGCCATGAAATACGACCATCAATGTATCGTCACTGTTTTCATTGAGCAATTGAATATAATTTGCTTTGTTTTCGATAAAGAGAATTTTACGGACCCTGCCAATTCCAGTAATGACTAAATTCTTTACTGTATCGGCATTCAAGGAAACACCATATATAAACGATGAAAAATCTATCTCTTTTCCACCTAATATACCAACAATTCCACCTTTGAAATCAATCTGCTCTGGCGACTGGAGTATCCCAACCTGTGCCAGTATATCATCGTCTGACATTTCATCAGGCACTTCCTGAGCCAGGTAATATCTTTTTATAATTTCCGTGAGTCTTTTTTTGACTTTCTTTCCAAAATATTTGGAATCATTGAAGCATCGAAGGCTGAACACTCTTTCAAGGCATTGGCCGCCATTCAGATTTCTGAGATAATCCAACGCTTTTAAAACCGCCATTGCATGCTCCTCATCGGAGGGAAGCAAACCGGCTGTAGATGACTTTTCCTTTATAGCTTGTTCTGCGTCCGCCAAAAAAGACGATATCCAACTGCTCGTAGTCTTTTCTTTAAGATCCGTAATCCTCTCAAGCAATGCATCAAGAACAGCTTGTCTGGCCTTTCTTCCTGTTTCGGTGTAACAGTCTTCAACTTTTGAAACATTCAGCCATACCTTTTCAATAATATTTCCTTCTTCATACCGGGCCCATTCGAAATTGACCAGGCCCTTATCAGCAAATTCTTTAATTACGCTGTTGAAAGTTTCTCTCACCAATGGCTTTTCTATGTCATACTCAGGCATGTCGCCCCTCGTCATTTTTAGCATGATTCTTCTTCTCGAATTTTCATCTTTAAAGGATTTGCTCTTTTCATACCGATCAAGAAGCCTGTTCAGTACAAGGTTTTTATACTCCATCAAATTCCTCCTCCATAAGCTTTTTAGGTTCGAACGCCTTAATTATTGATGTGTTCTTATCCCTGATAACACAAAGCGTTCTATCTACCAAAGGAGCAATATCGCCTATCTTTTCCGGAGGCGCTGAGAGGATGCACTGGAAATCGAATTTCCTGAGGAGCCGGACGCTTTCCCGTATTCTTTCGCTGTCCATCTTGCTGAAGGCTTCATCGAACACGATGAGCCGCATGCGGTTATAAGCGGGATCATTAATTTTGTACATCTGGGCAAAAGATGCAAGTACAGAAATATAGAAGGGCGTCTGGGTTTCTCCACCTGATTTCTTCCGGAGAGTTCTGGAAAGTCTCTGGGTTTTTTCCTCCTCATCAGTGACAATGAGGTCAAAACTGAGGTAGGTTCTATAGTCGGTAAACCTCTTAATATTTTTTTCAAGTTCTACCCTTGCATCCGCATTGAGCTCGGAATCAACATCCGTTATCTGCCTGAAAAGTTCATCTATGGCATCCCGATGTTTATCCCTGAAAGCCTGCGAAGCAATATTATAGCCTTCCATCAGCATCTCTTCGGTAATCATATCATAGTACTTTTTATATTCAGGCTTGGGTGAGCAGGTAAACCTGTACCGTTCATTTCCCCATCTACTTTCCTTGAGAGCATTATTCAGTTCATTTATTTGCGACTTTACGGTATCGATATTTGCTTTGAGCTTCGCAAGGAAATCGTCCTCAAACTGTTGAAATGCCTTATCCTTGGCGTCCCCGATCTGGTTCTTGTATTCAGGAAGCCTGATATTCCTGAGCTCTTCCAACTCCTTGTCATAGGATGAATTGTTCTCCTGCTTAATATCATATGACATCGTATATTCTCTGTTATAGTCAGACCTTGCCTTTTCCAGATCATCTTTCTTTTTGACAGTCTGATTTTTAGTTCTCTCAAGTTGTGAGCTGAAATTCTGGATTATCTCCTTCGATGATTTTCTATTCTCCAATTCTCTTAAAAACCTGGGTTCTCCTTTTTCATTAACCCAGGATGTATCGTACCGGGTCAGGATCACCCTCGCTTCTGCTTCTCGTTCCCCGGCATTAGGCAGTTTTTCCTGGACGATTGTCTTCATTGCATTTTCTGATTCTGCAATAGAGCTTATACATTTCTTCTCTTCTTCTTCAAACCTGGTTATCCTGTCCTCGCATTTCCTGATTTTTTCGTCCAGGCTGAAAAGCCAAGTAAGGTCAAGTTTATCCAATTCATCAACGACTTCATTCAACTTGTTTTTCAGATCTGGCAGTTTCCTGGCCTCCTCGATTACCCTCAGGTACTGCACATACTCATTTGGATTAATAACTGTTATATTAGCTGCATTTGACAGAATGTCGCTTAAGGATTTACAAGCCTCAAGCTCCTCCTTATTCTTTTCTATAGCTATTTTCACGGTTTCCTTCTGTTCTTCCAGCGCTTTTCTTCCTATGAATGGATATTTCCACCTATCGGGATTAAGCTGTCTTGCAACATAGCCCTGGTACAGCATGCATGAATCGGTGATGGCCCTGTCATGGTTTCGCAATTCCTCGACCTTGTCACATTTGATTACTCTTCCCATAACGTAATCGATAAACATCCTGGCATAAATATTGTCTGTAACGACTTCCTCAGCAAGACTTCCTTCCTGTGCCTGAGGACTAAAACGTTCAAGTTTGCCTGCATCAATAAGGCCCCAGTCATAAAAGCCCTTGCTGAACTTCAGCCTGTCATATACCTTTAAGGCGTCAATAAAGTATTTTGGTTCCACGAGCAGGTAATATTTCTGGGTGTGCAGATATGCCTCCACTGCATTTCGCCAGCGCATATTCCGTATATCGAGAAGGTCGGCCAGGATATACACCGGGATATCCTGGCCGTACTTCCCGGCAAGTTCCTTCCTGATCTCATCACGCAATGCCATGAGTTTCGGGTCATATGATTTTATCCCTTTTTCCAGATCAGCAAGGGTTCCTTCCAGCCTTTTCATTTCCGACTCCATATCGACTTTCTTCCTGCTTGCGGAATACAACAGCAGCGCGGACGAATTTTTAAATCTGTTCAAACCTTCAATTATGCCATTGAACTTATGGGCTGACAGCGTGTCAAGGCTTTTATCATCAATATCCAGCAAGCTTACTGCATAACCCTGTGCCAATGCTGCACATTTTTCTACATCCTGTATTTCATTGATAAACGAATCCTTTATCTCACTTTCGGGGAGGTGCTGCAGGCTTGAACACCATTTTACAGCCACTCTCCATTCATGAGCATATTTCCGAAGTGTCTGAACGGTCGCATCGACCTCGCTGTTCAGCTTTTTTATCAATTGAGAAAGTTCTTCCTTCCGTGACTCCAGCTGCTCCTTCTTTGTATAGATGTCTGACCTTTGCTTGGCAGCAATAAGTTCGTCTCTTTTTTTCCTTTCATTCAGAAGCTCCACGGCAATATCAGCTTGTTTTTTGGAATAGGCGGCAATCTCCTTTTCCAGCCTTTCTATCTCTTCATTAAGAGTTTTTTTCTCATCAAGTATAATCTGCAACTTTGCCCTGTCTATCAGGTAGCTCTGTATTTGCAGTCTTTGTTTTTCATCCAGGTATGATCTGTACATATCAGCAATGCTCTGAAGCGCTGACACACGTTTTTCAAGGAGATCTGCCTCAAGTTCCATACGTTTATACTGCCTTATGTTTTCCTGCATCAGCGATATATCCACTGGATTCTTGACATCACACACATAGTCAGTGATAAACGTCTCAATATCGGTGATGGGAGTGAATGAAACAGCCTTCTTGAAAAGGTCGAAGTACTTATTTTTCAGGCCGCCTAGCTTTCCCTTCAGAATCTCCTGGTATCCTCTGTCTGAATCGGGAAAATCGAATTTTCCTTTTTTGTAGTTTTTATTTACATATGTTCTCAATTCCTTGTATGACATCGGAACATTATTGACAATAAAGTGATTTTCCGGCAGTTCGGAATCCAGGACAAAAAAACGGTGTTCATCGGAGCTATCCTCATAACATTCAAATACAATGCCCAGGGTGAAGCTTGATTTTCTTACATCGTCATAAAACTCGCAGGCAATATAACTGGTAAAACGGCCTTCTCTCAGATATCTGAAACCTGCGTCTCCGTCATCTCCAAGCTCGCCTCTCAAATACCCTTTAAGGCTCCTGGCGGATTTTTCATTGGCAGCCTTATTGAAAAAACTCCTTCCGTTCACATCTCCAAGCATAATGACCTGCAACGCATCAATCATCGTTGTTTTGCCTGATGCGTTTTTCCCGGTAAGGAAGTTGATTTTATCGAATTCTACAAGTTCGTAATTAAAGAAATGCCAGTGTATTAAAAGAAGCTTTTTCAGCAGCTTCATGCATCTTCGCCTTCCCCTCTTATGATTTCGGATACCGTTACATTATATTGGCTGTTCTCATCCTGAGTATATTCTCCGTTTTCAACAAGCTCATAAATCCTGCTTATTCTTTCATTGGATACCACAAAGAGCACAGAGGGCAGTATTAGGATTTTGGTATCCGCGTTTTCCCATGGGCCCGATATTTTATGGATCATGTTGTGGTTTGACAAAAGCCTGAGAGAATCCGAAATGTCATGATCCGAAGGTTTCTTTTTTATAAGGTTTAGGTTGATCATTTTGTGAATTATCTGTCCTGTGGTAGTTATGACCTCATTTCTTAAGGAAATGTGTTCCCGCTCTTCCTCGTATATCAGTCTGATTGTATACAGAATAAAAGTGGTGAACCGGTCCAGCTTAAGCCTGTTGTATTCATATATGCTTTCAATTGAAATTACGCCATATTGGTTATCCTTGTGCAAATCCCAGCCGGAACAGGAAAAATAACCGGAAAACAGGTCAAAATTCCGCTCAATAAACCTGTACTCCGGGCTTATCTTCATCATCTCTTCCTTGTTGTCATAATAGTCCCTTATTATGAACGTCTTTGACAGCAGCATGTTCGCAAGGCGTTTGAATTCTTCCTTTTCAGAGTTTGTAAGTTTTTCATAAGATTCAATCCACATTCGTTTTTTCTCTCCTTATAAACCTCATACGTGGTATGGTATACCCGTTGCACTGGTCATACCCGTCTTCAAATTCCACCTTGTAGAAAACGCCTTTTTCGCCTTTTTTCAAAGTTGCCAGAACGATCATGATAAATTCATCATCGTTGGCAATTCTGATTTCAGAACTGTTCAGAACATGCTTGTCCCTCATAAGCTCTTTTATAAATGCCATTATTTTTTGATAGCTGTACTGCTTTCTTGCCTTCTTCAGAAAATCTTCAAAAGCTTTATCACCGATATTTTCGTCTATTATCTCAAGGCCAAGGGGTTTTCCTTCTTTGCGCCCTGTTCTGTTAGGTTTTACATACAGTGACCTTTCATCTATGTAGCCCTGTTTGAACAGATTTACATTGTCAACCAGTATTTCCGCCCATCTTTCCTGATCTGCAGCAGCTACAGAGAGAATGCCCGCAATCTTGCCTTTTATACTCCTGTCAGTAGTCAGAAGATACCGCATTTTTTCCATTGATGCCCGGGTGTAAGCCGTCTTCTTTCTGTCAATTTCAGCAAGCATTTCGTCCAGGTCTTCATATATATCGTTTATTTCATTTATTCTACGTATGATATCATCCATAGCATCATCCATGATATTATATTTGCCGCGCTGGACGGCCTGCTCGGCCATTTTTTGCCTTATTCCGAAATCTGAAAGCCAGTCGGACAGGATTTTCATTATGGGAACCTTGTAACGGGGAACTGAGTCCATAGTTTTAAGCGGATGGTATATGCGGTCCATGATAAGTTCCTTGTATTCATCGAAATGGCCTTTCAGGATATCATTTACGGTAAAGTAATCATTGAGGGCTTGATGATATCTTCTTATATTGTTATGCAGCGTCTTCAATTCATCCACAAGCTTCAGGGTGTTTTCATGGGCTGTCAGCAAGGCGTTATACATGAAATCGTCTCTTTCTGCATCGGCTGTGCGCAGAGAGGAATAGGTGGAATAAACATATGAATTATACTCGCTCACCGAATCATCCGTAAATGAATATAAAAGGTCCAGGAGTTTTATTGTATAATCGGGAAGAGTAATAATTTCCTCAAACGAATCCATCTGATACTCAACTTCAATCCATTTTGTAGTCATGAGCCTCCTGAGAATCAAATGCGCGGTGGCAGACTGTCCCTGCCCGTTTTTTAATTCTTCCTCTGCTTCTTCAAATTCATATTTTTCTGCTTCCAAATCAAGATCCAATAATGCTTCATCAAGACCGGCAATGAGCATTGCCACAAGATCACTCTTGCTTATGATCATATGTTGCTTAAATGCCTTGCGCAGGACAAACAAAGCTTCAGCGTAAAGTGCCTTGTTCTTGGAACCCAGTATGGAAAAAAGATTAGGAGGCAATCTGTCAAAAAGCTTCATTTGTTGATTCCTTCCAAGCTTTCTTTGCATTTATTGACACAACCTTACTCATAATGATATTTAAGCATATTAGAAATTATTTTTCAACAATGCTATGTTCAGAGCTTCATGAACTGGCTGGTGAATTCATTAGATAAGTCAGTATCTTATATAAAACTTTCATTTAGATGTATAATAATGGATATCACTTATATACCTTTTAAGGTAAAAGGTCGAAACCAAGAACTAATATGAAACTTCGATATATAAAAACTAAGTTTTCTGAGTATTTAAGTTGGCATCAGTCTGAAAGAAAAAATTAAAAAGAAATCCGAAATGCTTTGATTTTTTTTCGTATCTTTACTATTATATATTGTGATTATATACTATGATAGGACATTATACAGATTACACATCGTCAAACATGCCACGAAAAAATGGATAATATCTTAGTGCAGGGTACAAGTAATATGTTAACAAGGCTGGAAAAATCATATCTATCTAATAAAAGAAATATGAGGGAATACGAAATGGAGAAAAATATGGATATTATCAGGATTTTATTAAAGATCATCATGTGGTTCTTAATAGCGGAGTTTGGATGCAATTTTATTATGCAAACAATAAGCTATTCATTTTATAAGAACGCAAAAAAGATGACAGATATTTCTTGTACTCCGCAATTCATTCAGTTTAAAGATACATTAACTGGTTATGGCAATAACCTTGATTCGAAAAATAACAGTAAGATCATATTGTTTTTTGGTGGTTCTAATTATATTGCGTACAATTCTGTTGGAAAATATTCCTCTAAATTTAATTACCCGTTTATTTCAGTAGATTATTACGGAACTCAGGATAGCAGTGGTAAATTGAATTTAAAAACGATGAAGCAATCCGCGGAAGATTTATATGAATGGGCAAGGAATCGCTATCCCGATAGTGAGATCATAGTAATTGGACATAGTTACGGAGCAGGAATCGCAACATATCTGGCAAGTGTCAGGGAATGTCATTCTTTGGTTATCGCCGCAGGATACAGAGACATTTCGGATTTATATAATAAAATTATTCCTATATTCTGGGGTCCACTAAAGGTATTTATTTCAAATAATATACGCACTTCAGAATATGCTGAAAATGTTGAATGTCCGGTTTATATTATTGGATCTGCCGGTGATAAAATTTTAAGTTCTTCTTTACAAGAAAAACTATCATGCAGTTTCAAAAACGTGAAAATAAAAATATTCGATGATATTGCTCACGAAGATTATTTTCGCTCGGATAATGTTATTAATTTTATAAACCAGGTTATAGGATAATAGTAAAGAAACTGAAAAATTCATGAACTCATTCTTGGTTTAAAAAAGAGTTATGTAAAGGGCAAGAATGCTTGCTTTGCAAGTCAGTACTCTTGCTTTTTACAAAATATAAATTCCATATATCCCGATTTATGATGCGTAGAATTTTACCACCTTATTATATTCCTTCATAATGTTCTCCAAAATATCAACATGCTTAAAATCACTGTGATATAGAATATTGATTTCTCGAATCATGCTGAGGTTTTCTATCGGTAATACAGTAATCTTCCCCTTTATTAGTTCGTCAAGACATGCGCTACGGGCAAGTATAGACACCCCTATATCACGCCTTATAAGGTCTTTAATTGTGGCAATGTTATCTACTTCCAGAATAACATTAAAATCATCAAGTGACATGTTCTTACTTTCCAGATGTGCGGCAAACAAGTTTCTTGTGCCTGATGAAGGTCTGCGAAGTATTAAAGGCTGCTTTTTTAATTCACTAATGGTCACCATACTTTTCCTGGCTAAAGGATTATTGTTGGATACCACCAACATTAAAGCATCCGTGTCAAGTAGAAGTGAATTGATACTCGGATCTCCAACTTTTCCCTCAACAACAGCTAAATCTATCTCGTAATTTTTTAGCATATTATAAAGATTATTTATAGAATCAGAAATTATTGTTATGGTAGTACCCGGATTATTGGAACTGTACCTTCCCAACACTTCTGCTACAGCATTACTTTCAGCAGTGTGAGTAATCCCAACCGTAAGCCGCCTTACATGGCGTTGTATATCCAGAATACTCTGCTTCATCCTCTCATATAAAGCAATATTTCTACGGGCATATTGAATAACGATATTTCCTTCATTTGTCGGCTTAATCTCTTTTCCGACACGGTTGAAAATTTTAACATTCAGTTCCTTCTCCAATTGCTTTATATGTTGAGTCACAGCTGGTTGTGTCAAGGAAAGATGTTCTGCCGCACGTGTAAAACTGTTAAACTCAACTACCGCTAATAAGGTATAAAGCCTAATATCAATCATCTTGTACACCCCAAACATAACAATTTTTTATAATATGTTAAAATATTATAAATTTACATTATGTGATTTATGAGTATAATGATAACAAATATTAGGAAAGGTGGCAATGATAATGAAGCAAAAACTTATATTTGTATGGCATGTTCTTATTTTTAATATCATTAAGCCACTACCTAATTCTTCAGATTACTTTAGTAATTATTTTCAGTTGTCATCAAAAAACTTGTACAATCATGATTCTTACTACAAGAGAATTGTAAAATTCGGAAAGGAACAGTCAGGATGGGTAGGAGTTATTTTAGCAAATATTGCACTTATGTTTTTCTGTTTACCAATTTGCTTTCTGGCAGATCTAGTAATTCATAGAATATATCTGCTTTCTGGAAAAATAGAAATCAATGGAATCCTTATACTGATTATGTTGGAGAAGTTTGATATGCTCCGTTTTCGAGATGATCAAAGTATTTTAAAACTCTTTTATCTTTTTAGCTGTTTACTCTCATCATCATACTGGACTTTAACATGTTTGTTTTTAGCCGCATTTGAAAATATAGTGTTGTAAAGGAGCGTTAATTAATGAGTAACTTTTTAAATCATTTAAATGATACAACTATTATTTTATTATCTTTATCAGTAATGTTGCTTGCCGGATTTTTACTTACACGAATCACAAAGTTGCTAAAGCTGCCTAATGTAACTGGCTATATTATTTCCGGTATGCTGATAGGGCCGTATGTTTTAAATTTGATTCCACGTGAAATGGTTGACAACATGGGGTTTATCAGCGACATAGCTTTAGCATTCATTGCGTTTGGTGTAGGACGATTTTTCAAGAAAGAGAATTTCCAGGAAACCGGATTTGGCGTTATTGTGATTACTTTATTTGAATCTTTATTGGCTGGAATAATAGTAACTATCTCCATCCATTACGTATTCCATTTAAATTGGGACTTCTGCCTGCTTTTAGGAGCGATTGCAACAGCGACAGCACCTGCAAGCACAATGGTTACTATCAGGCAATATCATGCACGTGGAAATTTTGTAAATACCTTGCTGCAGGTAGTAGCATTTGATGATGCAATATGTCTCCTCGCATTCAGCATAGCTTCCACCTTTGTCAACGCTAATGTGGGAGCAAATATTTCTACTTCTGAAATCATCATGCCTATAGTATATAATATTGGTGCTTTAGCAATCGGGATTGTAAGCGGAGCAATTCTAAGCAAGCTAATGACACCAAAACGGAGTGAAGATAACCGGCTGATATTAACAATATCACTTCTTCTTGGAATTGCGGGTCTATGCGCTGCGGTGAATATTTCTCCCTTGCTTTCCTGCATGCTGTTTGGAACCACCTATATCAACATGACCAAAGACAAGGAATTATATAAGCAGGTTGAAAGGTTTACCCCACCTGTTTTGTCAATATTCTTCGTCGTATCAGGAATGAATTTGGATATAACGTCGTTCAATACCCTGGGAGTAATAGGTATAGCCTATTTTATAATACGGATTGTAGGGAAATATCTCGGTGCTTATCTGGGATGCATTATAGCAAAAACCTCAAAGGAAGTAAGAAATTATTTAGGGTTGGCTTTAATTCCTCAAGCAGGGGTAGCCATTGGACTCGCTTTTTTGGGCAGAAGAATTTTAGCTGGCACTATGGGCAATATGCTTCTGACAATTATCTTATCATCTTCGGTCTTGTATGAGTTAATTGGACCTGTATGTGCAAAGATTGCCCTGCTTCGCTCCGGTGCTATAAAAATGGATAATACAACTCCTGAAGAAGGCAGAGATAAGCTAAAAACCGAAAAAGTCAGTGAAGAAATAGCGTCTTGATTACAAGTCTGTAAGCATTGATTAGTAGAACACCCTCGTTCGCGGCTTAATTTAAATTGTAGATACCTGTCAAATCATAGTGACATGGGGTAAATCACAAATTTTTCAAAAATTTCCACTTTCACATTGACTCTTTCGATTTGACGTATATAATATATCATATCGAAGTTTTTAGATTTGAGGTGATGTTATGGACTACTACCTGGAGAACACTAAGGTTTTTAAAGCTTTGGGAGATCCCAAAAGAGCGATGATTGTAGATATGCTTTCCTGTGGAGAACTTTGTGCCTGCAATATTCTGGAGAAGTTTGAAATGTCCCAATCCACGCTGTCTCACCACATGAAGCTCTTGTGTGAATGCGGTCTGGTCAAGAGCAGAGAACAAGGTAAGTGGACTTATTACTCATTGGACAAAAATACTGTCAGCAGAATAATGGGATTTCTCTGTGACATTACCTCTGCTAAAGAAAATTGCATCTGTAAAGAAGATACTAGCTGTTGTAAAGGATGTGATGAAAATGAGTAACGAGAAGTCATGCTGCTGCTCGTCTAGTAGTTGTTGCAGCACAGAATTCATCACGCTGTATGATAAAAATGATGAATGGGTAATGGATGAAATCCATACTCCTAAAGGCAAAGTGCCTGTGGTTTCAACATATCTTCACTTCAAAGACATTCTCGGAGCGTGGAAGGTGCGATGGGGTATCGGCAGGATGAATTACAAGATCAATCCGGGGCTTTATGCTGTAGGTAAGCCTGATAATACATCTCCAGTGCTTGTAAGTGCGAACTACAAGCTGACATTTGATGTATTGAGGCAAGAGTTGTCTGGCCTGGACTGTTGGATTTTGATACTTGATACAAAGGGTATCAATGTCTGGTGTGCCGCTGGTAAAGGGACATTCGGAACTGATGAATTGGTAAATCGTATATCGAAAACCGGACTGCCTGAGATTGTATCGCACAGGAAACTGGTGTTACCACAGTTAGGTGCTACTGGTGTGAGCGCCCATGAAGTGAAAAAACAAACTGGGTTTTCTGTTGTTTACGGGCCTGTGAGGGCGAAAGATATAAAAGCTTTTTTCGATTCAGGCTTCAAAGCAACTGAGGAAATGCGTACCGTAAAATTTACCATGCGGGACAGATTAGTTCTCACTCCAGTGGAACTGGTAACCGCAGCAAAGTCTTCATTGATGGTTTTTGGTGTAATATTTCTCCTAAATCTATTTGTTACAAGGCCTTTCGGGCTAGCAGATTTTATCGCATATGTGGGTGCCGTGTTAACAGGAACTGTCCTAACACCTTTGCTTCTTCCTGTTATTCCTGGGAGGGCTTTCGCATGGAAGGGATGGCTGATGGGACTGTTATGGACGTTGTTAATTGTCTGGTACAGTGGCTGCTTTGTTCCTGAATGTTTGTTTCTTGCAATAGGGTATTTGCTGGTATTACCGTCATTGTCAGCTTATTTGGCGATGAATTTTACAGGTTCGTCAACATATACATCTTTTTCTGGTGTCATTAAAGAAATGAAAATTGCCGTTCCGCTTATTGCTATTTCATCAATAGTAGGGATTGTATTGTTGCTGATAAATAGTATCTGGGCATAAAGGAGGACACTATGAAACATAGATATTTAAAGAATGTTGTAACACTTCGTCTGTCAGCTGATAAATGTATTGGCTGCGAAAGATGTGTAGAAGTTTGTCCCCATAGAGTATTCAGTATGAGCGATAAGAAAGCAAAAATTGAAGATAAAGACTTTTGTATGGAGTGCGGCGCTTGCGCGAAAAATTGCCCGACAAATGCCATCACCGTTAATGTCGGAGTAGGATGTGCTCAAGCAGTGATTATGGGCTGGCTTAAAGGAAATGAACCAAGTTGTGATTGTTCATCCGGTGAAGGATGCTGCTGAATGGAGAGGATGGTTATGAGTGAAGAGATTAATGCGGGTATAGGCATTTTGAAAAGTATTTGACATTAGTATCAAAAATGCAGGCAAATATGCTAACGGTCTTTTTGTTACATGGATACATGAGGAGGAAATATAAATGATATTAAGAAGATTAAAAGCAGACGAACCAAACTTTACAGAGCTTTACGGAATGATTTCAGCTATGAATGAAATGCTGGAAAACAGCCCAAAGTCGAAACTGACCTTAGAAGAACTGCTTATGTTTCAGGATGTTGATGGTTCATTCAAATTATTTGATACTTATAAAGTTCCAAGTGATGTTCGGGTAGATTTTTGTTATATGCCAACCTATTTTGGTTCAGCAATATTAATGAAAGAGTATCTTAATGGTAAAAAATATATCGCTCCTCAACTAGAAAGGGCGCTTAAAGCAAGCTTGAGGTGTGGTTTTCTCGGCCATGGGTATGAAGCTGAGAAAGAGAGAATTGATGCAATAAAAGTTCTTATCAAAGGTGGACTTTGCAGATTTCTTGAAACAGAGCGAGAAAATTGCCCTGAGTTTCACAATAAAGTGAATAACATTGTGCATAGATACAATTCATGTTTGCTGCGTGGAGATGATTACATGAAAGGCTTTTGGAATGAGGATTATAGTTTACCATGGCAAGAAATTGTAAATCAGCTTAAGCTTGATAAACGTTTATATGTTGCATATGGTAGCAACATGGACAAAACTCAAATGGAAATACGTTGCCCAGGAGCAAAAGTATTAGGAAGAACATATCTCGAAAATTGGATGCTCACTTTACCGCACTATGCTAATATTGAAAGAAGCAAGGGGAAAAGGACTCCTGCCCTTATATGGGAGATAACAAGTAAAAATGAAAAAGTATTAGATCGTTATGAAGGTTATCCGGAATGCTACGATAAAATAGATATTATTATATGCGTGGATGGAAAGCGTATGTCCGCTATGGCTTATGTTATGACAGACGAATATAAAAAATGCGATAAAAAACCCCGCAGTGGGTATATAAATCAAATTTTGCAGGGATACCGTGATGCAGGATTTGATGAAGCAGAATTCCAACCAAGTGAAACTAAGTGTTAGTTTGACAAAATGCTTTTTTCATAACTGGCAACAACCTTATAACTTTGGAAAGTCTAAAAAACTGTTGTCATATTCCCTTGAAAGTTGGTTTTCGGGAAAAGTGCCAAAAGCTCATTAATATGTTCCCGTAAACGCAAGGTTCAAAAAATCAGCCCAAGACATCAATTCCATCAACTAGTGGAACTATGAATGCAAGTGTGGTTATAAAGAGCATAGAGATATACATGGCAGTAAAAATATATTATCGATGTATAAATTTGGTAACATAAGGTATTTAGGAGAAACGAAAGAGATAAAGTATCTACGTATTGCCTAGAGCAAGAAGTAGTAGAAGGTGTGGACCCACCCTATCGAAAGATAGTTGCTTAGTTAGTGAATTGCTATACTTTCGTTGCCAGCAACGAAGATATGTAACAACATATCAAAGAAGGTAGTAATGCATGATGCTAAGAAACTCCAACCTCTAAGCAAAGCGAAGGTTGGAGAGGTTCATGTATGATATTAAATTTTAATGATATTTTTATTCCTGCCAGGTCTTTTCTGCTCCTATCAACCCAAGATGAACAAATTGAATGTTTAAAAAATATATATTCTCACTTAAATAGTGGCGGAAGATTTCTCATTAATTTTTTTAATCCAAATTTTAGCTATCTTCTAAAAAACTCGGTGGCCAATGATCAATTTAGATATATTGACACATATGATCATCCTTATCAGCAAGGCGAAAAAATAGAATTGTACTGCTTTTAACGCAGGCCATGTTAAACGTTGGTTTTAATATGGAAAAAGTGAAAATAATAACGCTGGCAATACCAGGATATAAATAGTATAATCTGTATTGAATACAAATTATGTTTGTGTAGGAAAAATTATGGAGAATTCATCTAGTAGAAACAAATTAATAGTCATTCTAGAATCGTTTATCCTGATGATCGCATTTCAGGGAATCACAGAATTAGCTGAGTGGTTTATTTCACCTTTTTTCCCCAAAAAATTTCCAAACGGTATATAATTGCTACCTGCATAACAACCGTACTTTTTATTATAGCTCCGTCCAACTATGTTCAAGGATTCACTTCGGTTATGAATATTATTTATGGCAGTATTGTAACACCGGTCTATGAGGAATTGCTTTTTAGGGGATATATTTGGAACAGGTTTAGCAAGGTAATGACGAGTAAACTACATATCTGTGTTTGGAATATCGCTCTGTTTACAATATGGCATTTTTTGTATATTGTTCCAAATATGATATCAGGAAATTGGGATGTATTACAATTGCTGAAACTTGCAGCAGGAATAGGCTATGGAACAGTACTTGGACTTATCAGATTGAGAACTGAGAACTGTTGGGCGACAATATTAGCTCACGGAATTATGAATTTTTTTATGATTTAAATTTAAGAACTTTGTGAAATTTACTACCTTTACAACAGATGGCGAAAATTCGGAAATAGGTTTTGAAAAATAAAATTGATGTTTCAGTAGTGTTAGTTCTCGAGTGTATAGACATGTTTATACAGTATTTTGAGTAGATAGTTTGGACATGTTTATATTACTCGGAGTGAGATAATTTGAGACTGGGCAATGATGAGAGAATGCCGGTTTTCTGGCATTCTCTTTTCATATATAGATATTAGTAAGATTGTACATAGCAAACTCGCTTCACCCGGGGATTCAGTTGAGGTCTTGCAATTCCCAACTGAACAAGGTTGTTATTAATAATTTACATCAATTCAGTTCCTGATTATAGAAGCGAGAGACTTCTTGATAACATGTCAAAAGGACAATCTACGGGCATGTGTTATATTCTACCAAATATGGATACAAAGGATATTATTAACCAATCTATCTGTAATAATAATCTGGCCTATTGACAAACTATATAAAGATACAAAAATTGTGTTATGCAGGATAGGAGGATATTTATGGCCGAACAGGATAAAACTAACAGTGAAGTAGCTGTTATCATAGAAAACATGGTAGAAAATGGCAAGAGAGCTTTAAAAGAAATGGTTAAATTAAACCAGGAACAAGTGGACTATATTGTTAAAGAAATGGCCCTTGCTGGTTTAGCTAACCATATGAGGTTGGCAAAATTGGCAATTGAAGAAACCCAGAGAGGGGTCTATGAAGATAAAATTATTAAAAACTTATTTGCTACTGAATACATTTACCACAGTATAAAATATGAAAAAACTGTAGGTATTATTAATGAAAATGAAGAAGAAGACTATTTTGAAATTGCAGAACCAGTTGGCATTATTGCCGGTATTACACCAGTTACAAATCCTACATCAACTACATTATTTAAGTGCATTATTGCAATGAAGACGAGAAACCCGATTATATTTGCTTTCCATCCCGGTTCACAGCAATGCAGTGCAGAGGCTGCCAGAATTGTACGAGATGCGGCTGTTAAGGCAGGAGCTCCGGAATACTGCATTCAATGGATAGAAAATCCCTCCATAGAGGCTACCCAGGCATTGATGAAAAATGATGGCATTTCTTTAATACTGGCCACAGGCGGCTCATCCATGGTTAAAGCAGCCTATAGCGCCGGGAAACCTGCATTGGGAGTTGGTCCGGGTAATGTACCCTGTTATATAGAAAAAACAGCGGATATAAAGAGGGCCGTAACAGATTTAATATTATCAAAAACCTTTGATAACGGTATGATTTGCGCCTCAGAGCAGGCAGTTATTATTGACAGGGATATCTACGAACCTGTTACGGAATATATGAAGAAACTTGGCTGCTATTTTGTCAATGAAGAAGAAAGAAAAAAGCTGGAAAGTCTTGCTATTGATGAAAAGAAATGTTCCATGAACCCCAAAATTGTAGGCAAATCTGCTGAAACCATAGCACAAATGGCGGAAATCAAAGTCCCGGAGGGTACAAAAATACTAGTTGCTGAAATTGAAGGGGTAGGGCCTGAATATCCTTTATCCAGGGAGAAATTATGTCCCATATTGGCTTGTTTTAAAGTAAAAAATTTTACTGAAGGTATCCAAAGAGCTGTAGAAATGGTTAATTTCGGAGGGTCTGGCCATTCTGCGGTTATCCATTCCAACGATGAATATGTAATCAATGAGTTTGCAGAAAGGGTAAACACCGGAAGAATTATTGTCAATCAGCCTTCCAGTCACGGGGCTATAGGGGACATATATAATACCAATATGCCTTCACTCACATTAGGCTGCGGCTCCTTTGGCAGAAACAGTACAACTGCTAATATCACTGCCGTTAATTTAATCAATAAGAAACGTGTAGCAAGGAGAAGATACAATATGCAGTGGTTTAAAATACCGGAGAAAATCTATTTCCAACCTGGCTCTGTCCAGTATCTGTCAAAAATGCCTAATATCTCACGAGCTTTTATTGTTACGGATGAAGTAATGATCAAACTTGGATATGTAGAAAAAGTCCTGTACTACTTAAGAAAACGTGAAGGCAGAAACTATGTCCATTCAGAGATTTTTGACAGGGTACAGCCAGACCCGACGGTTGATACAGTAAGAGAAGGTGTCATTGCAGCAGAAGCCTTTAAGCCTGATGTTATCATTGCTCTGGGAGGAGGATCGGTAATAGATGCTGCTAAAGCAATATGGCTTTTTTATGAACATCCTGAAACCGATTTCAATGATCTTCGTATGAAATTTATGGATATCCGCAAGAGAGTGTTTAAGTATCCTCCTCTAGGGAATAAAGCCAAATTGGTAGCTATTCCTACTACTTCGGGTACGGGCTCGGAAGTAACATCCTTTTCAGTAATAACAGACCCGGAAAAAGAAACGAAATATCCGCTGGCAGACTATGAGCTAACACCAGATGTCGCCATTATTGACCCGGAATTTGTGCAATCAGTACCTGCATATGTTACAGCCGATACAGGGATGGATGTATTAACTCATGCAATCGAAGCTTATGTGTCGGTTATGGCATCGGACTACACAGACGGACTTGCTATGAAGGCTATCCAGCTTGTATTTGAATATTTACCAAAAGTTTATATGAATGGTGATGATCAAAAGGCACGTGAAAAAATGCATAACGCGTCATGTATAGCAGGTATGGCCTTCACTAACGCTTTCTTAGGTATTAATCACAGCCTGGCACATAAATTAGGTGGTAAATTTCATATACCTCACGGAAGAGCCAATGCTGTTTTACTTCCTCATGTTATTAGATACAATGGCTCAAGACCGGCAAAGTTTACTGCCTTTCCAAAATATGAACACTATATAGCGGATCAAAAATACGCTGAAATAGCTAAATATCTTGGGCTACCCTGCCGCAATACGGAGGAAGGTATAAACAGCCTGATATCTGCAGTAATTGACCTGATGAAGCAGTTGCAAATGCCCCTGTCCATAAAGGATTGTGGGATATCGGAAGACCAGTTTATGCAGGTTTTGGATGAAATTGCAGATAAAGCTTTTGAAGACCAATGCACAACAGCAAATCCAAGGATGCCTCTGGTATCGGAATTGAAAGATATTTATTTAAAAGCATATTATGGAATATAAAAAATACCCGGGATGCCATTGGCTTTTATTTATACCAATGGCATCTGATTTTATTGCGACATATTTCTTAATCCATAATTCCAATAACCAGAGTTTTGATATTTATCTTGTTAATATAACTATTCCAGGCAGTAGAATGGATATAAGCCCAGAAGTATTGTCCCTGAGGCAGCTGTTTTATTTTTCTTGCTCAAATAATATTTTGCAAGCTTAAAATATGTATTGTTGGAAACAATACAAAAAATACTCACCAAAAACTTCATTCACTCTATCCCTTTGTTTAACCAGGCTTCAAGAAGTCTCTCGCTTTTATAAGCGGGAGCTGAATAGATGCAAATCCACACATTTACGTATAATTGTAGCTTCAGGTATACCGGGGCCTTAACTTTTAGTCAAGAGTTTTATTCGACCGTAAGGGCTATCTGCGTCAGTTAATCCTTTCAATATATTCCTAAAAGTGGTATAATCACTCATGTATATAGGACCCTAAAGTCTGTCAAGCTGCTAAGTTTTAAGGCGGAGCGAGTGTATTGAAAAGATAGCCATAATTGAATGGCTACAGCAATACTTGTTTAAATATAGATTAGATGCGGGTGATGTCTTGCGTGTGTACAGCAAAGAAACTATGACAGATTAGTTTTGAAAAATCGAGAACTTGCAATGACCCAGTGTACATAGACGCTTTGTGAATGGCATGGACGCTGCCGGGAATGTGTTGCATTGCATAGATTTCATAGAGATCATGTTCTTTCTTGCTTACAGTCATTTATAAACAATAAGATTGATGAAATGTAAAAATTTATAAAAGAAACATTGGAGCATGAAATAGACACACTTCCGTATAATGCTCAACACAGAGATCGCAAGCTTCAAAACCTTAATCGTAGATTAGACAAAACCTACGACGAATTAATTGGCATTGAGAAGAAGATAGATGCCTTTCTGTTAAAACGGGAAGCCATTGAGTATAATGCTCTTACACTTGAATAGGTATATAAGGTGTTGGAAAATTTTTAACAAACACTTTGATGCGATGTCTGGTGAAGATGAGCGAAAAACTATAAGCTATTTGAACACAAAGCTTGTTTCGGAGGATAGTTAGCGTGAAAAAACAAAACTGCTGGAAATCATTTATTTGTAGTGGATATACTTAAAAATGGCAACAAAATAATAGACCCAATTTAGGATATGGTATAAAATGGGAAATAGGAGAAAAATGTATTAATTAATCATTGCTACTTAACTACTTTTTCTACTTTGTAACCAAGAGATTCAAGTTCTTTAACCATAGCCCTTTGTTTTTGATCAGATATCATTTTCGAATAATTGTCATGACCCATATCCTTAAAGGGTTCATTATTCTTAAACATGTGGTAGATTGCTACAAGCATAACCCTTGCTACAGCTATTATGGCTTTTTTGTGACCTCTACGAGATGCAACTGATTTATACTTGGCACACAGGAATGAACTTTTGGATTTTACAGCTGCATTTGCACATTGACAAAGAATAGGTTTAAGGTAAGAGTCACCTTCACCGATTTTAGTACTTTTCTTTTTACCAGCACTTTGGTTATTACGTGGAGATACTCCAGCCCACGAGCATAAGTGTTGGTCTGAAAAGAAAACAGACATATCGGTACCAATTTCAGAAAGTATAGTTTGTGCTGCCTTTTGCTTTATGCCTGGTATAGTTTCAAGAAGACTGATATAATATTGGTACGGTTTGGTTTTTTCAAGAATCAATAAGTCAACCTCTGCCAAGCATTCGTTAATTTGGAAGAAATGCTCCAGGATTACTTTGATTTTTGAAATTTGGTGCTCGGTTAGCTTACCATTAAGAGCTTCCTGAAGGTCAGGAATTTTCTTGTGGAGTTTTCCGTGGACAAATTCTCTTAAGTTGTCAGGAGATAGGTCTTCACCATTTAGCAGAGCTTCAATTATTTTGCGTGAAGACAAACCAGATGTATCAGAAACAACGTTTGAGAGCATGATATTACAAACGGTTAAAGAGTTCTGAAGTCTATTTTTTTCAGAAGAGCGCATATTAGTAAGCTTGGTACGATAACGAGTCAACTCTCTTAGCTGTCGAATATCTTTTGGAGGAATAAAGCTACCGGGTACCAAACCGTGTCTGTGCAATTTTCCCAGCCATCTCGAGTCGTTAGGATCAGTCTTTTTACCTGGCATGTTTTTTACAAAACGAGGATTAGCAAGAGTTATGTTACATGAATCTTCAAGGATGTTGAATACTGGAATCCAGTACTTACCGGTTGATTCCATAGCAACATCTTTACAGTTGAATGATTCTAACCATTGTTTTAATCTGATAAGGTCATTGGTCATGGTAGAGAAAGTTTCGGTGTGGTCTGTAAATGTACCATCACTATTTGAGTTAATTAAAGTAGCAACAACAAATTTTTTGTGGACATCAATTCCACAACAAATAGGATAAAGAATATTAATAAGTCAAAACCCCCAGTTAAATATTTAGGCATTGGCTGGATAACCTACAGACTGAGTTTATACTCGAAAATTAGCGTACGTGCTCTATGGCAACAATCATTTGTGCTCAAAGGTTATCCTACACATGTTAATATGCGAGCTTATCACAAAGGTGATTACATCAGTCGCCTCCTCGTGGTTTGTAGCATACCTATAATAACAATTATAACACTGGGGCAATTTTTAAAAAGCTGCACACAGTGCACAGATTTTTCATTATCATTTGTGCCGCTGAGAAGCAGCGGAATGGAGGTTAATATGGGAAATAGTAATGAAGTATATAATTCAATACTTGAAATAATGGATAGACATTCCCCGTGTTTATTTGGAATAGCTGATATCTCGTATTCAGATTACGCAAGTCAATATAAATGTGCTTTGGTTATTGCTGTTCCTCATAAGAAGATCATGACAAAAGATGTTTATTCAGAAGAAGAACTTGATGAATTAATATGTAAGGCATGTATAGATTGCGATGGGATAATCAGCCAGGTAGCAGATTTTTGTAGAGAACAGAACATAGAATACCATATTCCGCCAATAGCTCAGGAAAGTGAAAAATCATTAGTTGCTCCATTTTCATATAAATTTGCTGCGGTGAATGCCGGGCTTGGCTGGATTGGAAAAAACGACTTATTAATTACAAAAGAATACGGTCCTAGAGTAAGGCTTGCAGCTATACTATTAGGCTTTAATCTTCCAGTAGGAAAACCTATAAAAAATATTAAATGTGATGACAAATGCAATTATTGTGTCGAGGCATGTCCTTATAATTTTTTGAAAGGGGTAAAGTGGGATGTCAATAAATACAGGGATGAATTAATAGATTATCATTCATGTAATAACAAAAGGAGTCTTTATATAAAGAAACATGGCAGAAAAAATGCATGTGGTTTATGCATGGTGTCTTGTCCATTTGGAGTTGTCAAGGAGTGGTCAAACAAAGTGACTTCTGGGTTATAGAGCAGTTTGAAACAATGAGCTTGCAAAACATTGATATGTTTCCTGATTATTAATAGTTATTTTTTATTAAATATTGATTCAATATGTCGCTTTACACCTGCAAATAATTTTCTCTGAGTAACTTCTTATGAAACACATTAATATGAACAGCTAGGAAGCATACCAAACCTATAGAAATGCAATCATGAAGAATCAGGAGAATTGGCAACTGTTCCAGAACCATACCAAACAAACCGGTAAGAAATGAAATCAAAATCATTGCCAACAGAAGCTAGCGCTTGTCACCTAGTTTTTTCGATATGTAATGGTATGTACGATACTTAAAAGAAGAAATAAAAGTTGATACTTGTTGATACCAAATGATACTTGATTATACATATAACATTTTGATAAAATTATAATAAAAAAAAGCCAACTCAAATTACCGCGACTCAGTACAGCACCTCTCCGCCAAATTTTATGACAAGAGGTAAAACGATGCCTGAAAAATTAAAACGAGGGAAAATTCCTGACACTTCAGAGAAGATCCTGTTTCTGTACTTCATCTTATTTGCGGCCGCTTTGTTTTTTGCTGCGTTTTTCTTTAATACACCCAAAGAAATATTGAGCGGGAATATTAAAATCATTACCTCTTCATCAAACCTAATTACTGATTATTTTCATATCGCAAATATAGGCGCGACGTTTGTCAACGCCGCAATCATGGTACTTCAGGCGATTGTGGTAATAAAAATCAGCAAGGTACAGATAAACGGACTTATTGTTACCGCGGTTTTTACGATTGCCGGCTTTTCTCTTTTTGGAAAAAACATTTATAATTCAACGCCAATCATTTTTGGGGTGTTGGCTTATGCAAAGATTAGCAAAACACCGTTTCGCGCGCTGGTCCCGGTTGCCCTTTTCGGAACCGCGCTTGCCCCGCTTGTAAGCGAGGTTACCTTTAATTTCGGATTGCCCGTTTACATGGGTATACTTTGCGGAGTACTTGCAGGCTTTATTTCGGGCTTTATTATGCCGCTTCTGGCTAAGCATTTTTACGACTTTCACAAGGGATTCAGCTTGTATAACATAGGTTTTACGGCAGGAATTGTCGGCACATTATGCATTGCTGTTTTCAGAAGCTTCGGGGTGGAAGTCAATACCGTTTATTTTGTTTCCAGTGGAAATAACAAGCCGCTTGCAATCTTCGTCTTTTCCATATTCGCGGGTATACTGTTGGTCGGATTGTGTCTTAATCGTCTGTCGTTCAAAGACTATATGAAACTTCTTCGCGAATCCGGACGAGGATGCGCCGACTTTTTGGACGGTTACGGTATCGGCTTGGTATTAATCAATATGGCGGTTTTGGGTATACTTTCAACGCTCTATACTCTTATTGTCGGAGGAGAGCTAAACGGACCGACAATTGGGGGAATCCTCACCGTCGCAGGTTTCGGAGCATCGGGGAAGCACCCTTTCAATGTCATCCCGATATTGCTAGGCGTTTTCTTAATTGGCTTTTTCAGCATCCATGACGTTAGCTCAACCTCGGCTCTTCTGGCCGCCCTCTATGGCACGACGCTTGCTCCGCTTAGTGGCCACTATGGTATTATACCGGGCGTGATTGCCGGTGGAATACATATTGTTTTTACAACCAACCTTACCTTTTTACACGCAGGCATGAACCTCTACAACAACGGCTACTCGGGCGGATTTGTCGCTGCCTTAATGGTGCCGATTCTTGATAAGATATTTGAAAACACTAATAAGAACAGCAACTGGTTGAATGAATAAGTAAAAAATTGTGCGACCAAACAGTGGTCGCTTTTGTCGGTGATAAAAATAAAATTATGGCACAGGAATGGGCTAAGCCGTTCTACAAATCCAAGGCGTGGCAAGTTGTATGGCAGTTTTTATAATATCACGGTACGCCTTTGCGAACGGTGTGGAATGCCCGGAAAAAACGTACATCATCATAAAGTGTATTTGACGCCCGGGAACATCAACAACCCTCAAGTATCTCCGCCTTATCTAACCCTTTGCCTTATCCCATCCACTGTAAGTTACGCTTGTCAACGGGCATAATTTCGCGCATCCGTTATAGCTTGTTTTTCTCTGAACAGATAATACCCCATAAAACTATGCTCGACCTATTCCAAAAAACGTTTAAGTATTTCTTCTATATGGTCTAAAGAAAAACTTAGTTTCATAGGAGAGAAATTCAGGACTATACTTTGGTTAAAGGATGTTATAGTTGATTTTTATAAGCATAGTATTCTACAATCTATTTAGGAATTAATTATTGATCAAGGAGATGGATTTAGTGACATATGTTTTATTATGGACACTAATCTCTATAGTTGTCTTTATAATGTTGTTTTACGTTCTATGGATAAATGGCTATCTGATTAAAAGCAGAAAGACCTCTCTTTTATTTGTAGGTTCACTTAGACCCCAAAATAAATGTAAGTTAAAATTTATAGATTGTAATGGTTATATTAAAAAAGTTGTTAAAATAAGAGAAAGTCGTAATTATAAATTTACTTTTAACAGTAATATTACAGATGGATATGTCACAGCTGAATTACAGGACGTAAACAGAAGGATATTGTTGCAGTTAGACAAAGACAATCCTGAATCAGCTGTAAAATTAGAAAAAAATTATCGATATTATCTTGTTTTGAGGTTTGTAAAAGCAGGAGGTGAATTTGATCTTACTTGGAATTAGAACTACCTATAACAATGCTGTTTATAATGACTAAATAGTGATAATTCTTACTTTTTCGTTTGCTGCTTGCAATATGGGCAAAAATGAAAACAGCTTGTCGATTGACAGTTTTGAACAAATAAATACGACAACAGGCGTATTACCAACCGATGAACAGAATACCTTAAGTTCACTCACTACTTCGGAATTACTCGGTTTTGAGGGCGGCAATATAGGAGCAGGAGGCTTGGTTTGTAGTGGAAAGGATGGCTGCATCTATTACCGCAGTGAAAGCGATGGTTGGAAACTGTATAAAGCAAAACCTGACGGCTCTGGAAAAACAAAACTCAGTAATCGTGTGCAAGGGTATATAAATGTTCTTGAAGGATGGGTATATTTTTGTGATTTTACGGACGATTTTTCTATTTATAAAGTAAGAACTGACGGTACAGATGAAACAAAACTTGTTGATGGATACTGCAATAACCTTTATGTCACTGAAAGCGGAATGTACTTTGACATGCGTGATAGAAATAATTCTCCACAAATATATTATGCGGACTTGGACGGTAAAAACATGAAAATGCTTATGCCAGATGCATCTCTAATGTACTATTATAAAGGCAAGATTTATATGGGCACAGGGCAGCTTGGAGTATATGACATAAAGACAGGAAATGAGAAAGTACTTGTCGAGACATATGTACATAATGTTTCCGTTGATGACAGTGGGATTTATTATTGGGCTGCAGACAAGGGAGAATTTCACCGCTTGGATTTGGACGGTGGTAATGACAAAGTAATTATACGCAGTGGTGATTATTTTAATTATTGTGGCGGAAACCTCTACTATGAAGGCATTAGTGAAAACAAAAACGGTCCATGCCACACGATAAACTCCCTAAATATAGCTACAGATAAAATAGTGATTTTACTGGAGGAAGCAAACGAATCGGTGGGATATGTTTATGTTGCAGGAGAATATCTTTATATGCGCGCTTCATTGCGTGAGAGTATCCTTGTAAACGGAAAACTGGATTGCATTGCCAGACTTGATGGTGGAGTAACGATTTGGGATTGAATTACATTGTCATTTTTTATTTCGATATGGTTTTACACGGCTACATCAGACTCTGGAATTAAAAGTCAGACAATTCTTGCCATTGTTCACACATAGGCATATAATAACTTTATAAAATTAAAGAGGAAAGTATATGAAAATAAATTTAAGTTCAACTTGCGGTAATTCGCCTAAAAATAAATTTGTCCAAGATTACACTGTTAAACTTTTATCGTTTGATTTTGACAATTTGGCTAATATGTCGGTTGAAAATGTCAAAATATTGTTCCCTGATAGAGGTCTGATAAAGGGAAAATCAAATCTTATTGATATTAAAAAATATCTAAAAACCGATATTAAAGTGCTAACGATTGATTCCTCAATATCTCACGGAAAATATGGAGCTGTGCTTTGTGAAATCAGTGATAATGAAAAAGACTATAAAATTTCTGTTCATTACATTTTTGAGAACACGAAGGCTGAACTCATTGAAGAAGCAATTGTTATAATAGCTGAAATAAAAAGATAAGACTTTTTGGAGGACTTACTAACCGGGGAAATTGCCAAACAGCTGAATATCAACGAAAACATTGTTTTACAATTTATTTCAGATGTCTGAAAAACTTCGGAAACTCATGGACAAAGAACAAGGCCAGGCAGAACTCAAGGAGTATACCTGTCATGAATGCAAAGCATAGGAATTACTGCTGAAGTAAATAGAAATGAAATACCTTATCTGGTGGTGGCTAAAGGGGTATCCCAGGAAGGTAGCTTTGGCATCGAATTTATTGAGTCCCCTCAAGTTTTATCTTGGAAAAAATGTCCCCATGGTTTTACCATTCCGTGGGGAGAGAATCTGTCGGGGGGTCAGCATAGGATGTTGCTGTCTTTTGATTTCAAAGATATCTTGTAGAACATAGTTGAATCATTAATGTTAATAGTCACAGTTTGCCGATATTAATATAAATACTATTTTAGCAGGAGGTAAGGAGATATGATAAATTCAGTCAATTTTTCGGGTGTAGTAAACCCAATGAATGTAAATGAGAAAAATGCTTCAAAACAGGAAAATAAGATGGAAACAACTGTCGAACAAGAAGCTTATATTGTTGATATTGGGAACATATCAGAAAAGAAAGTAACCTATAGTAAACCAGGAGTTGTGAAGCCTGATATCAAGAGAATAGAGCAATTGAAAAAGGAAGCAGAAGACGCATTAAGACCATTAAGACAAATGGTAGAAGAATTATTAAAGAAGCAAGGAATGTCTTTCAAGGTTGCAAATCCTAAGCCATATGAAGGAAAAATGGTTGAAATTGATGACGAGACAAGGGCAGAAGCTCAAAGGCTTATTTCTGATGACGGAGAATATGGCATTGAGAATACTGCCAATAGACTTTTTGAATTTGCCAAAGCAGTATCAGGTAATGATAAAACAAAGATTAATGAATTAAAATCAGCTATTGAGCTAGGATATAAGGCAGCAGAAAAAGCTTTTGGCGGAGAATTACCTGAAATATGTAAAAAGACACTTGAGCGTACAATGGAAAAATTGGATCAATGGGCAGCGTCAGAATAGAAATAAGTATTAGTTATAAGGCATCTATCTACCAGTAGGTGCTTATTTTTTTGCCCTTCACAACCCGGATTAGTCCGATTTTTGTAGAAATTGATAATAATTTGAATATATTGACGGTTCATAGGCAATAATGGCATTTATGAAAAATGAAGAACATTTACAGATATCCTTTTGACTCATTACATAGGGTTGAAGGTAGGATATTTCAGAAATTGGGTTGAAATCTTACTATTAAAACATGTTTCCTCATACGGATTATTTTCAATAATAACCGAGAAACACATTGATATGTTCCCATGTACAGATGGTTTCTCAAAATCCTCACAGACATCAATTCCATCAACTTGAACCACGTTGAGGCTGTAGTTCTAATGTGTGCGTCCGGCCAAGCTGGCAAAGCGCTGACAGGTGAAAGTCTTGTAGACAAAAAGATATAGCTCGATAAGAAAAAAAGAAATTTTTATTGAGATAAAATTATGGTTTATTTGGTTTATCGTGGTTATGAGGGCAAAAAGGGAGAACGTGTTCTGGGTAAAAACATTAAAGTGCTGGGCAGCGAGACATCAGTAATAGAAATATGCAGTAATTGGATAAAGAATTCAGAATGAGGATTATAGTTTACCATGACATAAAATTGCAGGTCAGCTTAAACTCGAAAAATGTTTATTGGTGTGTTTGCCTGTCTTAATTTTGGGTATTAATATAATATATCAAAATATTCCAGGGCAAGTCGATGATTTAATAATTATTTATTCTGAACTGTTAAATTTCAGTTTGCCGTGAATCAATTAATAAACAAATGAGGTCAGTTTGATTATAAAAAAGGAGGCCGTCCATATGGAACGAAGAATTAGTCAACAAGTCAGAGGTTATAGAACTAAGGACGGAGCTGGAGTAAGTTTGGTTAGAGTATTGTGGAACCAAACTGTTCATGTATTTGACCCAATTTTACTGCTCGATTCCTTTGACAGCACAAATCCGAATGATTATAAAGAGGGATTTCCCATGCATCCTCACAGAGGTATTGAGACAATCAGTTATGTGTATCGTGGCTTTATGACTCATAAGGATAGCTTGGGTAATGAAGAAACAATTGGTGATGGAGAGGTACAATGGATGACTGCAGGCTCTGGTATTATGCATGAAGAAAAATTGCCGGCTGCCGAGCGCTTGCTTGGTGTACAACTCTGGCTGAATCTTCCATCAAAGGACAAACTGGCTTCTCCAGCTTATCACAGTATCAAGAACTCAGACATCGAAGAATTATTTTTTCATTGGGGTAAGCTAAGACTATTGGCCGGCGAGTTTGAAGGGAAAAAAGGCTATTCGGGCAAATATCTTCCTCTTAACTATTACGATTTACATATAAACCCAAAACAGGCTGTTATGATTAATACAGAAATTGAGAGCTCTGTCATGGTATTTACTCTTCTGGGAGAAGCTTATATCGGAGGTGAGCTGGTAAAGGAAAAGACAGCAGTAAAGCTTTCCTTCGGTGACCATGTTGAGATAAAAGCCGCAGATAAAAAATCACAGGTTTTATTCATCAGTTCAAAGCGACTGGGAGAACCGGTGGCTTGGGGAGGTCCTATAGTAATGAACACTAAGGAAGAATTGAAAAAAGCTTTTGATGATTTGAAAAAAGGCACATTTTTAAAAGAAAAAATCTCTTATTGAGGACAGATACAGAGTAGAGAACATCAAATTGAAATAATTAAAGATAACAGCCTTTGCGGACTTTCTGCACGAAGTACACTATAACCGTTAATTCTTGCTGGAGGTAAAACAATAATAGCTTAAAAATGCTTGAAACTGACCAGCATTTAATGGCCTTAATTAAGGATATTCACGGATTTGATAGTACCGGGTATGTTTTAATAATAGTATTTGATATGGATACAAATAGTTACTTATTTGTTGAGAATGTATACAGGTAACCCGGCCATCCTGGATTTAGGCGCATACGGGAGCAAAACCACCCGTAAATATAAATAATGAGGAGAATAATTATGAGGAGCTTTACAACATTAGAACTGCAATATGCACACAGATTCTATGGATTCAAAGGCGAAGCACAGTACTTGCACGGACATACAGGAATACTGACTATTGAAGTTGAGGACGACATCAACATGGGAGTCAACATGGTATTTCCATGTAATGAAATCAAGAAAATTGCCTGGGATGTTTTACAAAACTTTGACCATGCATTGATTTTAAGGGAAGATGATCCCTTGCTTCCTGCAATTCTTGGCGTTTACGAATCGCAAGGCATCAGAAATGGTGCACCGACCAATAAGCAAAAAGGTCCAGCTTTCAAGACGGAGCTTGCAACAGCATACCCAGAATGCCGTTTGGTTGTCACGAAGGAAACAATGACCGTTGAGGGTATGATCAAAATCGTTTACGAATTACTTAAGGACAAGCTGAACATCGTTAAGATCACATTTACAAGCGGGGTAAATGGCGCTACAGAAGAATACGAACCCCGAAAGACTATTGAGCGGTGTCCGTTATGCGGTATTGCATTAGGTGAAAATGGCGTGTGCCCTAAATGCGGATACAGGAAATAGTCTAATTGGATATTACATCTTGCTCTGATTTTGGCTACCTGCTATATGAACTGAACCCCAAATGTTGGACAATTTAATTAAGCAACTTCGACGGACTGGATCCGGTATTGAACCGGGCTCAGTCCATTTAGTTTGCTTTTAATTCTATAATGGTTGTAATAGTCTATGTAATTTTCAGGTTCCTTTCGGAACTGCTCAAATGAGCTGAACTCCCTTTAATAAAGCAATTCTGATTTCAGTATTCCAAAGAAGTTTTCAATCACTGAGTTGTCTAGGTAGTTCCCTTTACCTCATACAATATTGCCATGTTTCCACGAACGGACACTTTACAAAAAAAGCTAAAAACCCATTGACATTTTTTCTCGAACAGATACTATAAAAATAACCCACAGACATCAATTCCGTCAACTCAACCCATGTTGAGTGTGCTGTATTGATTACAAGGTTGTAAGCCTTGATTTTACCGGGTTTGCTGGATTGCATCAAATTTGTCTGCTCGATCTAAAGCGCTAAAATGCGTACATGGGAACACGTCAAGGGGGTATTTTGGTGATGAATTTTTATTCGAAAACTAGGTAGGGTTGAGTTAACAGATTAGACAATGGGCATTTTTCATAAGGGCAAGGAGATGTAATGTATGATTAACTTAGTTCCATACTGATGCGTGAATTCAATTGATGTGCTATTTGAAATGGAAACAAGGGTACACAACGATACGGATTTATTTGTGGAAAAATCAATAGTAAAAAATTTATAGATATAATAAAAAAAGGCTTTGTCGAATTCACAGAAACGTATGCAACTTCATATCATACGTTTTGGATAGACGCTAAAGGTAAGATTTTTTCTTTATATATTTGAATTTAGCGAACGATGCTGAAAATCAAGTTTTTTCACTTGGGGTATGAGTATTATGAAAATGATGTTCATGATGTAAGACCACTGTGCGAGAGATTTAATATTCCTGTTCAGAATGAATATAAGTAACTAAAATTGACAATCAGAACCTAATATCATGAACTTATCTCGTTTGAATCCACCGGTGAAGATACAAACACAATAATACTTACGATGATTGCTTCTGGTATCATCCAGTCAAAAGGAAGGGTGTTAAATGAAACAGACTGACAGCCATAAATTAAGACATGAAGTTATCTTATTCTATGTAACTACTATTTTTTTCACTTGGCTTCTGTGGGTTCCTGCTTTTCTGATACAAAATCATGGTATCTCTATGAGACTCTCTTACGATTTTTTTATAACCGTCGGAACCTTTGTTCCATCTATAGCCGGTTTTTTCTTTACATACTTATTCGGCGGAAAAGCTGAAGTATATTCATTATTAAAATCATTGCTAAATATGCATATCAGTGTAAAATGGCTGCTATATATCTTTTTAGTCATGCCAGTAGTATCTGCAGTTTCATGCCTGGTTTATTATCTTTCAGTGGGCGCTCTTCCGCAGATGCAGTTTTCTCCCTGGTTTATTCCTATCGCTTTTGTGTATATTCTTATTTTTATGGGACCACTGGGTGAAGAGGCAGGATGGCGGGGATTTGCGCTTAAGAAGATGCTAATATATTTATCTCCAATGAAAGCCGCGGTGCTGCTTGGAATTATCTGGTCATTCTGGCATCTACCCTTATTTTTTATAAACGGAACAACACAAAATGCCTTGACTTCTTACGGTAGTATTCCTGCAATTTTGGGATATGCTCTATATACTGTTATGATCTCTGTTTTAATAACTTTAATATATATTATGAGCAATGGCAGCGTGTTTAGTTCTATACTACTTCATACAGTGGGAAATCTATCGCTTGGTGTTGTACCTTTAATTTTTTCAAAAAATGGAGCGATTATTATTCTTATTACTCTTTGCATTACTGTAACTGCTATTATATACAAGTATAAAAAAATAATGTTTCACAAAAGTTTTTATAGATATTAATTCCCTGCTGTGTTTCTAAACACAAAAACAAGTAAAGCACCTACAGTTATACTCGTAAAATGCCTTGCTCTTCACCAAAAATGGACGACAGATTCCTGCTCTAAGGGATTTTGCTGTACGATTCTTCATTTTTTATTCTGGTAGTGTACTAAGATGTGCGTCAAAGCTCGTGCAGCTTTTAATATTAGAGTCCTTATGTTGCTTTGAAGTGCTCAAGCTCGTCTTTGGTATTGAATCTATAAATCGAAGATGCTGAATTGCGTTTTGTATGTAGGAAATCCATTAGTCAGTTTCGCCAGGTTGTATCTGAATTGTCCCATCCTGAAACACAAGCTCGCCTGATGAAACAAGCTCCTCCTGCATAAATTTCCGCTTTTCTGCAATCAACTTACCATTCTTCATATTCAGCACATAGTCGTAGTTTATTCGGTCAGACAACTCATAGATTGCACCTCTGGCATAATCATAGATAATAATGCGGTTATCTATGATTCCAGAACCAATGCTGATTGTCGAACAAAGCTCTGGTTTTCCATCTCCTGTCAGATCACAGAAATATACGTTCCAGATCGGCATACCTGCGTAAAGGGTAACTATTTCTTTGTCAGTTACTGCTTCGAGCTTCTCGGCGTGACAACGGAAGGTTACGTCCGGAAATACATCAAGATTGATTTCACGCACGTCGCCCCATATTATTTCATCACCGTGGAGACCGTCAAACCATTTTGTTGCAGTTGATTTAATAGAATCATCTTCAATCAGGCTAAACACCCACCGAATACTTGTATCATCAGAGCCGGGATCGTCCTTTTCTGAAGCGTCATAATAACCGTAAGTAAGATATACGTCTCCGTTTTTCTGCAAAAGTAAATAGTAAAATACCGTATCTGACAAGTCAGTTACCAACAAACACCAGGCTTTTTGATTATTACTTCGCAGACTGCTGGCAGGTTCGCGAACTCCCCAAAAGTATCTATCAAAATTGTCTTTTGTTAACCTAATTTCTTCAAATGTGCCTGCATTCACCCAGTTGGTGGAACCCTTGTCCTCTAATACCAATAACTCTTTTTTATTTGTGACGAAATACTTTGGTGCAGTTTCTGTTATATAACTGAAGGCATATGCGCCTGACTCATAAATGATATCTCTTACTTTATAGTATTTTCCAAAAGGATCTATTCTTATAGAATCAGAATCTTTTGGATTTGTCAAAAAGCAGACCGCAACCACGATTAAGGTAACCACGGCTGCAATGATAATCCAAAATGCCGGCTTCCTATAATTCATCACATGTTTTACCCTTTCTTTCACACCCACCTCGCCGAAGGCCAGCGGGGAGGCTGCAATGCGCCGGTGGTAAGTACTGCAATTGAGAAGTGCAGTGGAATATGCCCGTAAAGCCTCTCTGTCCATCTCCCTCACGACCTTCTCATCACAGGCGGCTTCAATATCCCGGCATAGAAGGATATACGCTGCCCATAAAAGAGGATTGAACCAATATACCGACAGAAGCAGGAATCCCAGCGGCTTCCACCAGTGGTCGAGTCGCTTGATATGTGCCTGCTCATGGACGATAATATAAGCAAGATCAGCATCATTCAGCTTGTAGGGCAGATAGATGACCGGATGTAAAATGCCTAAGACAAAGGGCGAATCTACCAGCTCGCTCTGCTTAATGCCTTTTTGATAAAGCGTTGCGTCTGCCAATTTTCGTTTCAAAAGCAGGGAACTGATCAGAGTATAGAGCAGCATGGCCGCCGCCACGGCAAGCCAGACCCACGAAAGAAGAAACAACCAGAACTTCGTCGGGGTTACACTGACCCCGACAGCCGGTGCCATAGACTCCCACGGCAAGGAATTGATGACTTGACCGACGGCAGAAATCCCACTTTGAATCTGAGGATTGGCCGAATATAAAATTTCCTGCGGCAGCGGTTCGGCACAGGGAATCAGACTGAATGCGCTCTCAATGGAAAACGGTAGTATCAGCCGTAGCGCAACCAGTCCCCACAGCAGGCAAAATAGCCATTTCGGTGCTTTGCGGAAGAGAAGTCTCACAAGGATGACTGCCAGCACCATGACACTTGCGGTCAGACTGAGGTTTACAAGCTTCAGAAAGACAGCTTCCACGACGAATCCTCCTTACTTATTGATAATACGCCGAATTTCTTCGATCTCGGCATCCGATAAGTCCTGCCGTTTCGCAAAGGCGGCGATAAAGGCAGGAAGTGAATTTTCAAAGGTCTTTTTAATCATTTCGTCCATTTCCGCAAGCTGGATCTCCTCTTTACTGACGAGGGAAGAAACGATGGAGCCTTCGTTTTTGACAACACCCCGGTCTATCAGCCGCTTGATAACGGTGTAGGTTGTCGTTCTGCTCCAGCCCAGTTCTTCATTACAGAGCTTGGCGAGCTTTGCGCGGGAAATGGGCTCATTTTTCCAGAGTATCAGGCAAAAACGGTATTCACTTTCAAATACTTTCGGTACAGCCATGATAATGCCTCCTTGTGTCTACTATATTAGACACAATTTAGTCTAACAGAGTAGACACGGTAAGTCAATGGGGTACTTGAATGTTTACAGAACTATCGCAATTGCAAATGGGTGGATATTGCGTGGATATAAAAAGGCTCTCCACCGTCGAAATTCATAATGTAAGAGTAATATCTATCAGGCATCATTTAACATATTTGATGCAACTGAATATTTCTTTTTTCAAAAAACACCTCTAAATGCTAGAATGGCATCTATTACTCGGAGGTGTATAGCTATTCATAATTATTCCTAAAGATTATGGCGAATACCCATTGACATGTTCTCGTGAATAGATAATATAAAAGTTGCACACGGACATCAATTTCATCAACTCGAACCATGTTAAGAGTGTGGTTCTGATTAGTGCGTCCAGCAAAGCTAGGAAATGCTAACAGGTGAAAACCCTGTAGCATTAAAGGTAGGGCAGCTACTTAGTCAGCAACCAGTGTATGAAGTAATTTTTTGAAGATCCGACGACCTCAACCAGCTTTGGTAATCTTGCATTAATTACTGTATCAGGGAATTCGAAGTTTCCTAATTTACCACCAGGAGGGAAAATCAGTTCTTACCCAAGTACTATCGAGCAAAGTCTTAAACTTAAGATGAAAGAAATGGTGAATTTCGATGATGGTAAATGGACGGTAGAAAAAGCACGTAAACATAAAGACGAAATGTTTAGAATTCTGAAAGATTAGTTTTACATATATTGATGTATTGGATGAGAGAGGACTTTCTAAGGAAGAGGTTGTACAAAATGAAAATAACGAGGTGGGATTAACAATGAACTATCAAATAATGGAAGCCAAAGGAAAGAGATACCTTTATATTAAAAGTAAAGATTCATTAATTAAAAGTGAACAAGATGCTCATGACATTATTTCACTTTGTATTGAACATGACACGGATGCAGTACTCCTTGAGGGTGATAGTTTTTCAGATGATTTCGTGAAGTTGAGGACAGGCCTTGCCGGGGCTGTACTACAGAAGTTTGGAAACTATATCAAAGTGGCTGTAACTATTAAAGAAGGACAGGATTTCCCTGTACGTTTTAAGGAAATGGTTTCCGAGCTTAATACTGGAAATAAATTTCGCATATTTACCAATTTAGAAGATGCATTAAATTGGATATTAGAATAAGGACAATATATTAGCTTTTTTATTATATTTAAAGATAAGATAATCCTGCTAAAACAAAGGGGATTTTCGGGGAATGGGAAGTCAAGATTAATATAAATTAGAAGACTAAACGGAAAACTAATTTAGCAATGGGCTATACGTGGAGCTGTTAAGTAAAAATGAAAAAAGAGCTGAATTTCTCTTAGAATAACTAAAGAATTCTAGAGAATGCAGCCCCAAAAGAATAATAGCTATAAAATTTTGCCAGTCAAGGATAAAGTGAACGGG
>DULL01000104.1 GCA_012840395.1 Clostridiaceae bacterium
GACATTTAATTTTTGGTATAATAGTCACAGGCCTCGGCCTCCTTTTTGGAGTAATAGAGTTTTGTGGTGAAACTATTATACCCCAAGGAGTCCGGGGCTTTCAATTTTCATTTAACTTAACAGAACGCTATACGTAAAAAGGAGGTAAAATATGATACCATATAATGAATACGGGAAAAGAGAAAAACCAACAATTCTGCTTCTGCATGGTGCAGCTGTACTTGATACCTTTTATGGCCAGTACAGTTTTTCTGAACACTACCATTTAGTTGTTCCGCATTTGCATGGAGCGGGAAAGTCTGCAGACAGGGTATATGACCCCGAAGCTCTGAAGCATGAAATTTTCGAAGTGATTGATAGTCTGAATAAGGATAAAATAGGAGTAATCGGCTACTCACTTGGCGCACAGCTTGCAATTATGCTTGTATGTGAACGGCCAGAACAGTTCAGCTTTGCAGTTTTTTTAAGTGCATGGGTTAATCCGAAACCTAAAATTGTTAGAATGTATTGCAGTCTTGCCGGAATAATAGTAAAAATCCTTCATTGTAAATGGTTTGTTCGGCTCCAGGCGAAATATTGGAACTTCACTAAAGAACAGGCCGACTATATGGCAGAATATTCACAGCTTATTACACCTCAGGTTTATAAATCTTTTTTTATGAATACCTTAGATTTACAAAAACTGCCAAAATATATGACGCTTAATGTACCCATGTTGGCTATCTGTGGAAGCAAAGAGGTTAAAGATATGAAGATATCACTACATATGCTTGGCAGAAATCCTCATTGTCAGACAATAATGTTACCTAAAGCCAATCATAATTATCCAATGCGGAATACAAAGCAACTCAATAAGATACTTGAAAAATTTATCCTAGAATGGTCAGGAATGTTTTGAAAGAGCCAGAAAAGAAAGCCTGCAGGCAGAACATTAATTTGCAGGAACTGAGCAAACTCGCTTAGCTCCGGGATTCAGTGGGGGTCTTGAAATCCACCACTGAACAAGGTTGTTATTATAAGAGGTTGACCTGGTTTTTATGAGAGTGGAGATGAGCTACCCATCGAAACTATACAATAAAAAAGTATAGTTTTCAGTGTATTTTTAGTAATATAGGATGTACTGAAAAATGCCAGACTGAATAATGAGCCGTCCCTTATCCTACTGTGTATGAAATTTGCTCCCTTTCGGTAGACAATTCTTAAGTCTTAAGGTAAATTTAATGTTTATTTCAGCTGAATGACAAGTTCGACTGCTATGATAGCCATGAGCCTGAAATTTTAATCTCAGGGCTTTCATTAATTATAGCTCATGGTGTATAAGACGCAATGATTGTATTATGGATATCAATATTATAACGTAAATATTTGATGGGCTATTTTAAAACATATTGAATAAATGAATGTCAAGTATAAATAAAGGGGAGAGGAATAGTGGCTGTTACTTATTTACTCATTAATTCAGCTATACAAGTTATCTTGTTTACAATAATACCTTTAATATGGTGGCTAGTTTTTTGGAGAAAAAAAGAACCATTTTTAAGATGGCTGGGTTTTAAAAAATAAAAATAGAAAATAAGATCAGATTCTTTATTATTTTCATGGTGACAATTATTAGCTTATCCTTACAAATTTTAGTTATCCCTTATATTGTAAACATAAAAATTTTAGCCTCTTACCAATTTTATAAATTGGGAGCAAAGGCATTAGTTCCTGCTTTTATATATGCATTTATACAAACAAGTCTTTCTGAAGAAATATTTTTCAGAGGTTTCTTAACAAAAAGATTAATTAATAAATACGGTTTTCAAGCAGGAAATGCTTTTCAGAGTTTATTGTTTGGGTTAATTCATGGCTTAATGTTAAAATCGAGCCTATTAGGAGCTTTAGTTATCATTATGTCAACAGGTATTGCTGCATGGTTGATGGGTTGGATAAATGAGAGAGAAGCAAATGGTTCTATTCTTCTGAGCTGGTTATTATATGGTTATCTAAATTATGCTTCTTCGATTTTTATGATGTTTAATTTGTATTGATTGTAAACACATTTATTTCTGCCCGCAATTGAACACTAGAAAAACAGATATAACTCATATAGGAATATTGGCTTGAACTTAGAGTTACGTATATCTACTTGCAGCATATGAAAGATAGATTATTCTAAGCACAGATAGTGTTTTATCATTATTATTCTGAACATTGTGAATTTTCTTTACAAAGCAAATTCAAGCTTTAATGGCTAATGCTGAATTAGCCATTATTGAAGATGCTGCTCATTATATATAGTTGACATACGCTGGTGAAATGTGAAAAAGCTGCGCAATTTTTTAAATTTCCTCTATAGAATCCTTGCAATAACAAAGCTTATCAGTCTCTAATCAATCGTTTAGTGTTTGTTTATCTATCCATGCCAAATATGCAGCGCTTCCCTTTTCCACATCTACAAACAAGATTTCCGGCGTATCATATGGATGGATTTCCAAGAGTTTCTTCTCCAGTTCAGGATATAATTCTTTTCTGGTTTTGAACAACACTAAATCCTCATCTTCATGGTAAAGTTCGCCTTTCCATGTATAATGACTTTTAATCTTAATTTCCTGAATGCATGCCGCCAGTTTACAACTTATTATTTCATCTATTACAGGCTTTGCCTGCTGCTCATTTGCAAATGTTGTTAAAACTATTCCATATTTGCCCATCATTATACCTCCTGATATTTATTATAATGCATCACAAAAATGCCGGCCTGTTGAATTTAGCAGCAGCTTTGTATAGATAAATATTAATACAAAAATATAAAAAATAAAATACAGTTGCCAATGACATATTTAAGCTACTTAAAGAATATTGCTTGTTAAGCTGAAGCAGCTTACAATCCAGCAAAGCAAGCAGATTATTTATATTAGAAGTATACATAGAAACTTGATGTTTTTTAGAAGATGATAGACAAGGCGGATCATTCTTAATATGGAAATTATTAACCTTTTTACCATGGTATTTATTGCAATTTATTGTAATGATAGGCTAAAATCCTGAGTTTTGCAGTAAAAAGAGCAAAAAAGAGCCCATGACCTTGCTAAAATAGCAGGTTACGGGCTTTTTGTTTTCAGGTAAAAGTTGTAGTGTATTAACTCACTTTTTGGCCTTTGCAATAATTTTTTTGATTTCTCCCCTTGAACGATATTTCTTGCTTAAATCAATTTCGAAAATCTTCCCAAGACTCTGGATTATGTCGTCAATGTAATGGAAATTGTAAAAGTTTTCACCAATCGAACTACAAGTATAGTTACGAATAGAATCAATTATTTCAAAAGCAGAAAATTTGGGAGTTTGATTCGAGGTTTTTGAAAGAGTAACCTGGTTCATTCTCAATTCAAGGATTCGAATCAAAAGTAATGCAACAAAGCAGCTCAGGAAATGAGCTTCAATGTGAGCTTCCAGTGATACATAAATCGGACGTGTCCTAAGCTCAGACTTAGATATTTTAAAAGTTTCTTCGATTTTCCATAGGTTATGATAAATTTCAATAATTTCACAGTCGCTTCTGTCTAATTCGCTGGTGATGATAGCATAGTAACCGTCATATTGCTCTTCTTCACGGATTTTATCCTCATCCAGATAAAGCTTAGTGCTTGTTTTAACAATCTCGCCATCTTCATTTATTTGAATGCCTTTAATATAAGACGCTGCACTATATGATATAGAACGAGTAAGAGCAGAAGGAGTTTTCAGATACCTCTGAGCCTTAGCAATGGTACGGTACCTTTCGTAGCGAGCCTTGTCCGCATAATCTTGACTGAAGAAAACAATTTGTTTCTGGTCAATACGTACTTTTTGTTTTTTCCCATTACAGTCAGTAAAGGTAATCTCTCTGGGATAAATACGGGATTTACATTTATACTCAGCATTAACCCGATATCCGCTCTGATCCAGTACATACTGTTTGAATTCCTGATCTGCACCCCTTATGGATTGGCTATAGATGTATCCGTTACCTGAGGCTATTTGATAAGCAATATTATCGCCACAGTTGAGACCCTTATCAGCTACAACTACAATCCATAGAGTAAAATTACTGTAGGGATAAATTGGAATATAGTTCCAAATAAATAGAAAAGAAGATGAAATCCTGTTAAAATATAGTTCTCAACAAAAAATAACAGAAAAGGAGATCATCTTCTATGTA
>DULL01000105.1 GCA_012840395.1 Clostridiaceae bacterium
TCAATAATGCTTTTTCATTTTACAGATTCCAACACCACTTTTTTTATTTTTAAGTGACATTTTCACAAGATAATTAACTCGTTTTTTTAGTCTTTTTAGGTGACATTTTCAAAAGTTATTGACATACTTCATAATTATTTAGGAAATTCAAGAAATATTTAGTTATTCAAAGCTTAATATTAATATATTTTTCAACTGCTTAGTTTATCAGGATTTTCCTGAGATTTCTTCAACTCTCTTAATATCAATTAATGATATAATTGATAAGCATGTTATAATAATAAAACCTACATCTGGTCACAAAAGCTATAACTGTACTTAATTATACTTTATTAAACTTATTTAAGTTATTATACTTATATTAAACTAATTAATGAAAAGGGGAAAAAAGCATGCCCTTTGATGGAATTGTAACGAAATGTGTGGTAAATGAATTAAAAGATAAAATTATTGATGGCCGTATTGAAAAGATATTTCAACCTGAATCAGATGAAATTTTAATAAACATCAGAGCAAAAGGACGAAATTATAAGCTGGTGTTAAGTGCCAATGCGAGCTATCCCAGAATTCACCTGGTCCGGGAGTCCAAGGAGAATCCCTCTGCTCCTCCCATGTTTTGCATGTTGCTAAGAAAGTATCTTTCAAATGGAAGAATAATTGACATAGGTTTTCATGATTATGAGCGTATTGTAACAATAAGTGTTGAGTCCGCTAATGAAATGGGAGACTTATCTGAGAAAAAGCTTATTATAGAAATTATGGGCCGTCATAGTAATATCATCCTGATTAACAACCAAAATAAAATAATAGATGCTATAAAGCATGTTGATGCAGAAATAAGCAGTGTAAGGGAAGTAATGCCAGCAAGGGAGTATATACTTCCTCCCTCTCAGAATAAACTGAGTCCCGATGCCATTAGATCTGAAAACTTTTTAAATTATTTTTTGGGAATACACCTTAATGGTCCTGAACACCTTGAATCTTCAGATGAAACCACCTTACCTGCATACAAAAATACCATGCCGGTTGATGTAGATTCCGTATTCTCGGGAATAACCTCAGTATCTGCTGAAAAATACCTGTTAAACAATATTAAAGGATTCAGTCCGCTTCTCTGCCGTGAAATATGCCACAGGGCAGGTATATTCGAAAAGACTTCCATGGCTTCTCTGAGTAATACAGAGCTAATTAACCTGAAAGAAGCATTATCTGGCTTGCTTACTGAAATATCTGAAGGGAAATTTTCTCCGTGCATAATATACGATAATACTTACGGAAGTGATTCATACAAAAAACCTATTGACTTCCATTGCGTAAAAATGACTCAGTATTCCCATGTGGAATACCTGTCCTCCATTAGTGAAGCACTTGATAATTTTTATACACAGAAAGATGCAGCCGAAAGACTAAGGCAAAAAAAATCTGAACTATACAAGGTACTTCACAATAGTATTGAACGTTGTAATAAAAAAATCAGTCTCCAGCAGGAAAAATTAAGAGATGTTTCAGACAGGGAAAAACTAAAGCTTTATGGGGAATTATTAACTGCAAATATATATAATATACCTTCTGGAGTTGATAAGGTTGCTCTCAATAACTATTACAGTGAAAACTGGGATATGATTGAAATACCTTTAGATCCCAACCTTTCACCTCAGCAAAACGCTCAAAAATACTATAAACAATATGCAAAGGCAAAAAGTACCTATATTAACACAAGTAAACAGCTGGAAGAAAGTTTATCGGAACTGGATTATCTGGAAAGTGTAAGTATCATGCTTGAAAATTGCTCATCCCTTCAGGAAATTGATGAAATCCGGCAGGAACTCATTGAGCAGGGATACCTGGTATCCGGAAGGAAAAATAAATACTCACTTAACAAGAAGGATAATCCTTCCAGGCCTATGCATTTCGTATCTTCTGATGGTCTTGATATATATGTAGGAAAAAACAATAAACAAAATGAAATACTTACACTAAAAACATCCTCTTCAAAAGATATCTGGCTTCATGCAAAGAATATACCTGGCTCTCATGTAATAATAAAACATACCGGGCGAAATATTCCTGATAAAACCTTAGAAGAAGCTGCCATGCTTGCGGCCTATTATAGTAAAGCAAGTTCCTCATCCAATGTACCTGTAGATTATACAACAGTAAAAAATGTAAAAAAGCCCAAGGGTTTAAAGCCTGGAATGGTAATATACGAAAACTATAAGACCATAATCGTGAATCCTGGTAAACCTGAAGGCTTAAGATTATATAAATAAACAGGAGAGCATACTAAAATAGTATGCCCCTTGTTTATTTATATGATTTCAAACTTTGTTATTATTTAACTATCCTTTAACTTATATTATTCTTTATCCTCTATACTTTTCGGCTAATTTTTCAAAAGCAGGCAGAGAATTCTTTACTGTTTTCATGTCCACTGAATAAGATATTCTGAAGTATCCAGGCATTCCGAATCCTCTTCCTGGTACAAGAAGTAAATTATACTTTAAAGCTTCCTGTGTAAATTCAACATCGTCGTCTATAAGAGCTTTAGGGAACAGATAAAAAGCTCCCTGAGGCTTGATACATTCAAAGCCTATCCTGGTAAGATGGTTGTATAGTATATCTCTTTTTTCTTTGTAGGATTCTACATCAGCACATGCCCCATAAGAACGGCTTAAAACTTTTTGTATAAGGGCAGGTGCGTTAACAAATCCTAATGTACGGTTGCAGAATACCATTGCATTGATTAGTACATTCACATCATCAATAGCATTATTTACTGCGATATATCCGATTCTTTCACCAGGCAGAGCAAGTGACTTGCTAAATGAATTCACTGCAATTGAATTCTTGAATATCTTTAATATGCTTGGTACTTTAACACCATCATATACAATTTTTGCGTAAGGTTCATCAGATATAACAAAAATATTGGTGCCAAATTCCTTTTCCTTTTCTGAAAGAAGATCAGCCACCTTCTTAAGTACTTCCTGGCTGTAAATTACTCCAGTCGGATTATTAGGAGAGTTAATTATAATTGCCTTTGTTTTTGGTGTTATGTACTTATTAAGAACCTCCACATCAGGTTCAAAAGTTTTTGAGTCAGTAGGTACCACAACGGGCACACCACCATGGTTATCTATATAAAAAAGGTATTCTACAAAGTATGGCGCAAATACGATAACTTCTTCCTGAGGATTAAGAAGCGCCTTAAGCGCAACATTCAGTCCTCCTGCCGCCCCACAGGTCATGATAATATTATCGGCTTTAAGCTCAACACCTGTTTCATTCTTTATACCTGCCGCAATCTTTTCCCTTATGTCAAAATGTCCCGCATTGCTCATATAACGGTGTATGCCTGGCAGATTTTCCATAACAATATCCTTAAGGGCTTGTCTCACCTCTTCAGGTGGCTCACCTGCAGGATTTCCGATGCTAAAATCAAAAACGTTATCATCTCCATAAATCTTACGGAGCTTTTCTCCCTGTTCAAACATAGCTCTTATCCAGGAAGATTTTCCAAGACTCTTGACAACTTTTTCAGAAAACATATTTCAACACTCCTATTAGCTGTATTTTATCATGCCAATAAAAAAATAGTCTATTATTACTAATCTCTTGCCTTAATAACAAGTAATAACCCTTTCTTTATGGAAACTTCCGCCACATCTTCAATAAACTCATTGCTTAACCCTCTTGAAGGTCCGATTTCTAAAGTTGCATTTTCGAGGGGATATAACAAACCTTTCGTAGTAATGCCTTCCACCTTTTCAGTAAGAGGAAGAAGCGTAACTTTTGTATTCTCTTGTTTGTTCAGCCTGATAAATTTATCAATCAGGGTTATTTCATTATTCTCATCTATAATATACCCTTTAACTCCTCTATCCGTCATTTTCTTCAAGAGAAATATATTTGCCAGTGAATGATCCAGCCTGTTCCCAAAACCACCTAAAATATATATGGAGGTGCATCCATTATCAATTGCATAATTTACAGCCAGTTGTGTATCGGTTTCATCTTTTGCCTGGGGATACCTTATTATTTTTACCCCTGCATTTTCATAGAACCTGTAATCTTCCATTGAAATAGAATCAAAATCGCCCAGGAGAACATCCACTTTAAACCCTAATTGCCTGGCATGGTGAGCACCACCATCAACGCTAATCACCAGCATGGAAGAGGTAGATTCAAAATATTTCTGATAATATGTATAATCTTTTATTGTACCACTGCAAATGACTATTCCAGTCATATATACCTCCATTAAAACATTACCAGAAGCAAGGGGACAGTTCTTCTGAAGCAAGGGGACGGTTCTCTTGCTTCCGTTTTAGTATCAGAAGCAAAAACCTAGAGTCGGTAAAGAGCCGTTAAGAAGCCGACAAAGAGCCAGCAAATAGTTAACAAAAAGCCGACAAAGAAGCAGAAGAACCGTCCCTCCGCTTCCGGAAGCGGAAGAACCGTCCCCTTGCTTCCCTAGTCCCATTGTTTCCGGGAAGCGAGATCTTTGTATAAATCCACATATCTTTCATATCTGCCCGGATCTATTAATCCTTTTCCCAAAGCAGCTTTGACACAGCAGCCTGGCTCGCTGATGTGGCTGCAGCCTACGAACTTGCAACTCTCAGGATAGCGGTTAAATTCCGGATAATACAAATTAAGCTCTTTATGTTGAATATCATTTATTTCAAACATGCTGAATCCGGGTGTATCTACAACAAATCCACCTTGCTCCAACTTAACAATTTCTGCATGTCTTGTAGTATGTTTTCCTCTTTTTATTTTTTCACTTACTACTCCCGTCTTCATTATCTGAGAATTCAATATTTTATTTAGAATTGTGGATTTTCCAACTCCTGACTGGCCTGCAAAAACACTAATCCTGTCTTTAAGTTCCTCTTTAAGTTGGTCAAATCCTTCTCCCGTACATGAGCTTGTGAAAATTACTTTATACCCGGCTTTTTCATAACCACCTCTTATTTCATAACGCAGGTTCTCGTTATCCAGGTCGATTTTATTGACACAAACCAAGGCTCTCATGCGTTTATATTCTGCAGTAATAAGCAGCTTATCAACCAGATAATAATCAGGGTCAGGTGATTTTACGGCCACCACTGCCACCAACTGGTTTACATTCGCTACAGCAGGTCGGACAAGTTCACTTTCTCTTTCTAAAATTTCAGTTATTACACCTGTTTTTTTATCGCTGTCAATTTCTGAAATTACAACCCGGTCTCCAGGCAAAGGAGTCATTCCATTCTTACGAAAAACTCCTCTTGCCTTACACTCGTAAACGCAGTCGGGAGTTATTACATAATAGAACCCTCCGATTCCTTTTTGTATTATGCCAACTGGCAAAATTTCAACCTCCCTGATCTAATTACATAGACTTATCTCACAAATTCAGTATAGAACTTGCCGTTTAATATGACCCTAACCTTGGTATATCCGCCTTCAGGTACAGGTATAGGCAGACTAAGCGGGAAACTACTGGTTTTGACTTTATCATCCATGAATACTTCCACTTTATTGGTATCTGAAGGTGTTATTTCAATGTATACTTTTACTTCATCCTCATATGATTCCGGGTTAGTCAAATTAAGTGGAGTACTTACAATATTCCTTTTTACATTTTTCCCATTATCTGTATCGTTTCCGGAAGAATAGCTGCCGGTATTATTCTGGTCCTCTCCATGAATGTCAAATATTAAATCAACAGGTGTTCCTTCATTAACTTCTGTACCTGCCTCAGGGAACTGGCCTGCAATCTTTGCTACATCACTGACTATCCCTTCAGGAAGTATCCTTCCAATAGATAACTTATTCTCAATTAATAATTGTTGTGCTTCAGCCCTGGTTTTACCAGTAAGAGAAGGAACCACCACTGTCGTAATTTTCGGTCCAATACTCTTATATACAATTACTATTGTACCTGGCTTTACTTCCTCATCAGCTTTAGGTTCGGTTCTGGTCACAAGATTATTGGCGATGGTTTCGCTATGCTCCTCCTCTATCCTGACCTTAAGCTTCATATTTTTAAGTTTGGCTTCTGCTGTTCTGTAATCTTCAGACTTTAAATCTGGTATTATAATTCTTTCAGGTCCGTCACTTACTTCAAATACAATTGTGTCTAAATTCTCCCTTTGTACTTTTTGACCGTCATTAATACTCTGGGAAATTATTACATCAGTTGGTATATTTTCATCATATACTCTTTTAACTTCAACTGTGATATCCATGCTCTCCAGCTCAGACTTCACTTCAACAATATTCTTGCCCACATAGTTATCTACTATAAAGTCAGGTTCCCTTGCAAAAGAAGGATAAAAAATTCTATATCCTACATATATAAATATAGAGATAATCGCCAAAGAAGTTATAATTGCCATCCAAACAGCCAATTTTTCTTTGCGCTTATTGTTTTTCTTCTCTTTTATCTGCGATTCCTCCTTTTCATTCAGCATTTCATCACTGATAGCCTGCATTTTCTTTGTGGGAAATGCCTCTGTGTCGTCAGTGTCATTAAGGAATCCGGCCCCAGGTTCTTTTAATACTTTAAAAAGGTCTGAAAGCATATCCGAAGCCGACTGATATCGTTTGCTCTTGTCCTTTTTAATAGCTTTCATAATTATATCATTAACACCCTGCGGTAAATCCGGATTTTTTATTTTTGGCGGTACCGGCTCATCTTGTAAATGCTTCAGAGCAACAGTTACAGGTGATTCTCCTGTAAAAGGAACTTCCCCGGTTACCATCTCATACATGGCGATACCAAGTGAATAAATGTCGGATTTTTCGTCAATATATCCTCCTCTTGCTTGCTCAGGAGAAAAATAATGAACAGAACCAATTGTGCTTCCAACTACTGTAATAGTGGATGAACTTACTGCCCGGGCTATTCCGAAGTCTGTAACTTTTGCAATACCCTCAGAAGTTAACATAATATTATGAGGTTTAATATCCCTGTGTATTATGTTTTTTCTATGAGCTTGTTCTATGGCGGAACAAATTTGTATAGTAATATTTACTGCTTCACGCCACCCTAAAACACCTTTTTCTTCAATATATTCCTTCAATGTAGTTCCATCTATATATTCCATTACTAAATAGTGAATATTATCTTCATGGCCTACATCGTATATAGATACGATATTGGGATGAGATAAGCTGGCAGCTGCCTGTGCCTCAACACGAAATCTTTTTACAAACTCCTCATCGTTAGTAAACTCAGGACGTAATATTTTTATTGCCACATCTCTGTTAAGCAAAGTGCATCTTGCTCTGTAAACCAGGGCCATCCCGCCTCCGCCGATTTTTTCCAATAATTCATATCTATTGCCTAGTATCCTTCCTTCCATCATAACACCCCGCTTTCAACAGAAGGTAGTAAACTCTGGTTTTCTCATTTTACCCTACCTGTTTTAACTACAATAACAGTTATATTATCTTCTCCACCATACTCATTTGCCTTTTTTACCAATTGATCACAAGCATGTTGCGGATTATCTGAATTCTCAACAATTTTTTTTATTTCATTTTCACTTAACATATTAGTCAAACCATCAGTACATAGTACATAGTAATCATTCTCCATTACTTCATAACAGTATGTATCAATCTGCAAATCTTCTCCGCAACCCAAAGCCCTGGTAATTACATTTTTACCTGGGTGTTTCTCTGCTTCCTTTCTGCTTAGTGTTCCCATTCTAACCAATTCTTCTATATATGAATGATCAACAGTAACACGCATAATATTACCGTCTCTGATTAGATAAACCCTGCTATCTCCTACATGTCCTATATAAATTTTATCATTGAGAAAAATAGTTACAATCAGTGTTGTACCCATCCCTGCGTTGGACTTTTGTTTCAAGGAGTAAAGGTAAATAGCTTTATTTGCACCATTCATAGCTTCTACAATAGCCTGCCGGACCTTCTCTTCACACAAAAAATCTTCAGCTCTTTGCATTATAAGTTCTGATACTATATCTACAGCCATTTTACTGGCTACTTCACCCGAATTATGCCCTCCCATTCCATCAGCAATAATAAATGTAACAGGAACATTCGGGTTCCCTACTATTGCATTAAAGCAATCCTCATTTTTTTCCCTTACCAAACCCCTATCACTTATGGCGGCAAATATCACTATAAATCACCTCACGGCAGGTCTTTATTTACAACACTTCTTCTTAACTGCCCGCAAGCAGCATCAATATCTCCTCCTAGTTCGCGCCTTACTGTTGTCTCAATTCCATTATGAATCAATATATCTCTAAAGTCATTTATTTCTTTTTTATTTGTCTGTCTATATTCTGACCCCTCAACAGGATTTAATGGTATCAGATTTACATGACAAAGCATGCCCTTTAACCTTTGGGCAAGCTCCTTTGCATTTTCTTTTGTATCATTTACACCCCTAATCAGGGCATATTCAAAGGTTATCCTCCTTTTTGAAACCTTAGTATATATCTTACATGCTTCAATTAATTTGTCAATAGAATACTTTCTATTGACCGGCATCAACTTTCCTCTTATTTCATCATTTGGAGCATGAAGGGATATTGAGAGATTTATTGGCAGTTTTTCTTCTGCAAGCTTCAAAATCTGCGGAACAAGCCCGCATGTGGATACAGTCATACGTCTGTAACCAATATTTAAACTTTCATGACTATGACATAACTTCAAGAATTTAATAAGATTGTCATAATTGTCTAAAGGCTCTCCTATCCCCATCACTACAATATGACCAATTTTTTCTCTTGCATCATTTTGTATTGTTAATACCTGGTCAAGCATCTCCCCTGGAGTGAGATTCCTGATAAATCCTATCCCGGCTGATGCACAAAAGCTGCAATTCATTTTACAACCTGCCTGGGAGGATACACAAACCGACAGGCCATACTTATACCGCATCAAAACACTCTCAATTAAATTGCCATCATTAAGCTCAAACAAGTACTTGGCAGTACCATCAGACTCTGAAAGAAGCTTTCTTGCTATCTTTAATTTACCTATATAAGCTATTTTCCCAAGCTCTTCCCTTAATGTCTTAGGTATATTAGACATTTCCTCCAGGGATTTTGTTCCTTTGCCCAGCCAGTTAAAAAGCTGGGCAGCCCTGAACTTTTCCTGTCCCATTTCTGACAGCAAATCCTCAAGTTCCGTAATATTTAAATCTAATAGATTTATTCTCCCGTTCATATACTACTGCTTTCTCCTGAATTTCGCAATAAAAAAACCATCTGTTTTATGTACATTGGGATATAGTTGTATATATCCTTCCTTGTATCCGTATCTGTCCAGATTTTCTGGAAGCATGCCAGAAAAATCTTCCAGTTGAAAATCCTCCCTCTGCTTCATAAAATTTTCCACTACTTTATTATTTTCCTCGGGAGATATTGTACAAGTACTATATACAATTATGCCACCGGGTTTCACATAATGGGAGGATGCATTTAGTATCTTAAGCTGCAATTCTGAAATACCTTTAATATCTTTCCCAATTTTAGAGTACTTAATATCAGGCTTTCTTCTAATTATTCCCAAACCTGTACAAGGAACATCTACCAAAACTTTGTCTGCCTTTTTTATATATTTTTCATCAATATTGACAGCATCCCAAATCTCAGTTTTAATACTATTTAATCCTAATCTCAAAGCAGCTTCTTTTATCAGTTCCAGTTTATGTTCATATATATCCCTGGCCAGAACCGTTCCACTATCCTTCATTATTTCTGCTATATGAGTGGTTTTTCCGCCGGGTGCGCTGCATACGTCTATAATAAATTCCCCTGGTTTGGGATCCAGTATTTCTCCAACAAGAATAGAACTTTCACTCTGAACCTGGAACAAGCCTTTTTTAAAAGGCTCAAGTTTGGAAATGGATGATGGACCTATCAGAGATAAAGCCTGTTTTGCATATCTTCCCGGTTGGACTTCCAGTCCGTTGGCTTTTAATTCATTAATCAGGTCTTCTTTTGTAGTCTTTAAAGTATTTACTCTAATAGTAAAATCAGCAATTTGATTGTTAGCCTTTAACAGAGCCTCGGTAAAATCTAGCCCATAATATTCCAGCCACATTTTTACCAGCCACTCCGGATGAGAATACTTAACTTCCAGATACTTCACGGGATCCTTGTCCTTCTCAGGATACTTGATTTTATCTTTTTCCCTTTCAATATTTCTTAAAACACCGTTTACATACCTGACTGAACCAGGGTGCCCATACTTTTTTGCCAGAGTAACACTTTCACTACAGGCTGCAGACGCAGGCACCCTGTCCATATAAAGCAACTGGTACACACCAAGTCTTAATATGTTTAATATCCAATGGGATAGTTTTTTCGATTTAATATTTGAAAATTGTTCAATGATCCAATCTATGGTCAACTGCCATTTTATAGTCCCATAAACAAGTTCTGTAATAAAAGCATGGTCTATTTCCCTCAGTCCCTTTCTGCTTAAGTGCTTGTTAAGGGAAATATTTGAATATGCTTCCTTTTCATTTATCTCATCAAGAATCTTTAACGCAGTTTCTCTAGGTATATCTACTGACATTATTACCTCTTTCTCAATTTCTTTTTTACTTATATTAATACCAATTTCTTAATCTCTTCTTCTTCTGCCTCCTGAAAGCAATACCAATCTTGCCAGGTTTGCTATTGCAACTGCAGCCGATGCCACATATGTCATGGCAGCCGCCCTTAGCACATTGCGGGCCGGATTTATCTCTTCCATTGTAAGCAAGCCGGATTCCTCCAAAATTCTAATAGCCCTTGAACTTGCATTAAACTCTACAGGCAGAGTAATTATATAAAATAATACTGCCATTGCAAATAAAATCAAACCTATCTGAACAAGAATATCGGCTCCCAAAAAAAGTCCAAAAATTGCCAGATATGGTCCTATAGATGAACCAATACCTGCTACAGGAACAAGGTTAGTCCTCAAAGCCAAAGGTCCGTAACTTTCAGCATGTTGTAAAGCATGCCCTGTTTCATGCGCAGCCACTCCTATGGCAGAAACCGATGTACTTGAGTAAACCGGTCCTGAAAGCCGTACAACCTTTGTCCGTGGATCATAATGATCTGTAAGGCTGCCTGCAACTCTTTCTACCTGCACATCCCCCAGCCCGTTTCTATCAAGAATATACCTAGCTATATCAGCACCTGTAAAACCTCTTCTGTTGAGTACTTTACTGAACTGATTAAAAGTACTCTTTACTTTAAATTGGGCATAGAGAGAAAATATAAAAGCAGGTATCACCAAAATGAAATATGGATCATAACCATAAAAATACATAGTCACAACCTCCTATCCGATTTATTGTCGATAAGCTCCTTGCAGTATTCAACCATCATTTCTTACATCTGTTTCTCTAAAACTACATCTGTTGTCCTAAAATCTCGCCTTCAACTATTCTATTACCGCAAATATATTCACCTATACTCATGGTTCTGCAGGAATCAAACTGAACTTCATCAACCCTTATTACGCCCGAACCTGTAGAAATAATCAAACCTTCCCTGTTTACACGGCAAATTGTTCCGGGTTTTTCTTTCATCTCTGGTTCACCGTCTATTAAAGTGGTTTTCCATATGCGCATACGTTCGCCGTTATAAAAGGTATAGGCTCCAGGCCAGGGATTAAGTCCTCTCACAAGATTATGTATTTCTCCAGAACTTAAATTCCAATTTATTTGGCCTATTTCTTTTTTAATCATTGGAGCGTATGTTGCTTCATCATGATTTTGCGGCGTTGGTTTTAATATCCCTGCTCTTAGCATTTCAATGGTTTCTCTGAGGACATCTGCTCCCAGTAAGGCCAACTTGTCGTGAAGCTCCCCTGCGGTCATATCATCAGTTATCTCCACGGGAGATTTCAGTAATATATCTCCAGTATCCATACCAATATTTGTAAGCATTGTGGTTATACCGGTAACTTTTTCTCCATTAATTATGGCCCACTGAATGGGAGCTGCTCCTCTGTATTTGGGAAGTAATGAAGCATGTACATTAACACAGCCTAATTTTGGAATATCAAGTATTTCCTTTGGAAGAATCTTCCCATATGCAACAGTAACCAGCATATCTGGCTCCATGCTTCTAAGCTGGTTTATAAAATCTTCTGTTTTCACTTTTTCAGGTTGTAAAACTTTTATGCCAAATTCCTGGGCACAAAGCTTCACAGGAGGTGATGCAAGTTTTTTCCCTCTTCCTTTTGGTTTATCCGGCTGTGTAACAACCGCTTCGATCTGATAACCTTCCCTAATCAGCATTCTTAAGCATGGAACTGCAAAATCAGGAGTTCCCATAAATACGATTTTCAACAAATGTCACTCCTCCGGTTCTTGTTCTTCTGTATCAAGAAATCTTATCACTTTATCCTTAAACAGTATTCCGTCCAGGTGGTCTATCTCATGACACAATGCCCTTGCCAGTAAACCTTCCCCTTTAACAGTTATTTTTTCTCCTTTCGGGTTCAATGCTTCTACAACCACCGACTGAGGACGTTTTACTTCTCCATATATACCCGGGATACTAAGGCATCCTTCTGCATCCACCACTTCACCCTCCTGGCTTATTATTACAGGATTGATGAGTTCCAGCAAGCCCTCTCCTACATCTATTACAACTGCACGTTTAAGTATGCCAACCTGGGGCGCTGCAAGACCCACTCCATCATTTTCATACATGGTATCTGCCATGTCTTTAAGGAGAGTTAAAATTTTATCATTTATCACATCAATCTCTTTACAGCGTTTTCTAAGTACTTCCTCGCCATCTTTTCTAATATTTCTTATTGCCATATAATCCTCCAGACATTATATAATGAGCGCTTTGTATATATAATAAACCGCTTCTGAAACCTCAGCTAAATTATAGCATATTGAACGGATTAATATCTATACCCAACTCAACCGGCCTTCTGCCCGTTTTACTGCAATATTTATCTGATATACAAGTTAAGGCCTTAATCAATTTCTCCATATCCTCACACTTTATTATAATTCTCCATCTGTATTTATTCATTATTTTTTTAATGGGAGCCGGGACCGGCCCTAATATTTCTGTTATATTTCCCTCAGATGTTTCTGAGCTGCAAAACTCTTTCAATAAGTCCTTTTTCACCTGACTGGCTGTTTCAGATACCTGTTTCTCATTTGCTCCGCTTAAAATTATTGAAGCAATATTTGTAAAAGGCGGATAATTAAGCTTTTTCCTGATCATTATCTCCTGCTTGAAAAAAGTTTCAAAATCATGCCTTAATGCAGCCTGAATACTGAAGTCTTCAGTATTATATGCTTGAATTATCACTCTTCCCGGCAAGTCTCCTCTTCCTGCCCTTCCCGCAACCTGAGTTATTAACTGAAAGGTTCTCTCCGAAGCCCTGTAATCTCCCAGGTTTAAGAGGCTGTCAGCGGCAAGAACTCCCACCAAGGTAACATTATGAAAATCATGACCCTTTGCAATCATCTGCGTGCCAACCATAACATTTATATTATTCTCACAAAAATCTCTTAATATTTTCTCGTGAGAGTTTTTGCAGGTAGTCGTGTCTATATCCATACGGATTACCGAGCATCCCGGAAACTGTTTTTTTACTTCCTCCTCAACTTTCTGGGTACCTGCTCCAAAATGCCTGATATGAGTACTTTTGCACTTGGGACAAATTTTCGGAGGCCTTATAGTGTAACCGCAGTAATGGCAAATTAGTCTGTCTTCATAAGCGTGGTAGGTCATATTAATGCTGCAGCCTACACATTTAACCACATAACCGCAGTTCCTGCACAATACAAAGGAAGAATGGCCTCTTCTGTTTAGAAACAGCATAGTCTGCTGTCCCAATTTAATGTTATTTTTAATCTCATCCTGAAGTTTTCTGCTAAAAACAGACCTGTTTCCCTCTTCAAGCTCCTTCCTCATATCAACAATTTCTACTTCAGGCATAACCATATTATTTGTCCTGCTCTTTAACTCAAGGAGCCCAATAAGCCCTTTCTTTGCCTTGAAATAGGTTTCACAGGAAGGTGTGGCTGAACCATAAAGCAGCATGGCACCTTTTTCATAGCATCTTTTGCGGGCAATTTCCGCCGCATGATATTTCGGTGTAGTTTCTGATTTATATGTACCTTCATGCTCCTCATCAATAATTATAATACCCAGGTTCTTTAATGGAGCAAATACTGCGGATCTTGCACCTACTACCACTTTTATATGTCCATCTTTCACAAGACTCCATTGATCATACCTTTCTCCCTGGGACAGCCTGCTGTGCAAAACCGCCACTTCATTCCCGAACCTTTCTCTGAACCTTTCAACCATCTGTGGTGTCAGAGAAATCTCAGGAACCAGCACAATAGCTTCCTTCCCCATATCAATAGCATGGTGGATCAACTGCAGGTAAACTTCAGTCTTACCACTTCCGGTTACACCATGTATCAGGCATTCATAATATCTGTTTTCTTCAAGTTTTTTCTTAAGAAAGTCCAGAGCCTTAGCTTGTTCCGGAGTAGGTACCAATGGCTGGGTCTGACGAATTTTTCTGCTTTTTAAAGGATTCCTGGTAATCCTAACTTCCTTATAATTTACTAAACCGTACTTTTTTAATGTATCCAATACAGAAGAAGATACTCCTGCGAATTTTGTAACATCACATACAGGAATAAACTCATTATCCATGAGCATCTCAAGGACTCTTATGTGCTGGATCTTTTTTAACTTGTTGTCCTGGATCATTCGCTCGGCTTCTTCACGGGTTACTGCAAGATAAGCTGCCTTTAAAGTTTTTTCTTTCGCACCTTTTCCCGCCGGATACATGCATTTTATAGCGTCACCAAAGGTACAAATATACCTCTCCCTCATCCAGGCTGCAAGTTTCAGCATATCTCTGTCCACTACAGGTTTTTCGTCTACAGGCCTTAATATATCTTTTAGCTGGCTCACATCAATAGTAGTGGCATATTCATTATATGAATTTCTTTCATCACATGAGCTATTGTTGAAGGGAAAAACATCTATAACATAGGCTTCTCTTGGCCTGTTGCCTGCTCCGAAAGGAACCATAACCCTTATACCAGGTTTTATTTTCCCGGTTAAATCCATAGGAATTAAATAATAATATTCTTTGTCGAAGGCTCTTGTTGCATTATTTAATACAACAGAAGCAATCATATACATGTTGCCTATTCATCCTTTATATAATTATTGTCCAGTTGTTTTATTAATTCCTCAAGTATGCTTCTGGCTTCAATATCAGGTAATTTACTGAGAAGACCCAGTCCTCTGTCAACATATTTTCTAAGCAGTTTCCATGAAGCATTTTCCGCGCCGCAATCTCTTATATACTCAGCTAATTCCAGAACCTCATTCTGGGTTATATTATTGTCGCTTTCCAATAACTTCAAGAGTTTTTTATTGAATGTGATGTCTTTAAGAGCATATATTATAGGAATTGTTATGATACCTTTTGAAATGTCGCTGCCTACAGGTTTGCCTGACTTCTTTTCATTGGAAAAAAAATCATTTATATCATCTCTTATTTGAAAAGCTATGCCGTAGCTCATGCCAAACTTGGCAAGTATTCTTGTTATTTCATCAGAACACCCGGAAATATATGCGCCCATGGCGCAAGCAGCAGCAAAAAGTATGGCAGTTTTACGGCCAATTCTTTTTATATATGACAATATGGAAATGTCTACATTAAACCTGTCCTGAAATTGGTCAACCTCTCCCTCACATATATTTTTTACAGCCCTTGCGGCTATCTCCAGCTTGTCCCCCGGAATACTCTTTGAAAGCATTAGAACTGCCTTGGTAAGCAAAAAGTCTCCGGTATACACGGCCATATCCATTCCATATTTTTCTGATACAGTTACCTTTCCCCGTCTTAACTGTGCCCTGTCAATTATATCATCATGGATAAGAGTAGCGGTATGCAATATTTCTAAGGCTCCGGCTGCAGGTATTGTTTTTTCACTGTCGTAATTACCAAATTTAGATGCTAAAATAAGGATGGCAGGTCTCAGCCGTTTTCCCCCTGAAAGTATGACATCGCTGGTAATATGTGATAGCAGCTTGTTTCTGGAAGTAATACTGTTTTTTATACATTCTTCAACTTTAAACAATTCGCTCTCAATTTCAGGATACTTATGCCACAAGTTGCATACTCCTCCAATTCAATAAAGATCCCTTTTACAAAAATTCTTGTTTCTCAATTAAAAATCCTTGTTTTTTCAAGTGATGTTACCAACAGTTTTGAACAAATCCCAACAATACACCCCATAATAATACCAGAAATAAGTAGTACAGGTAAATAAGACATAACTGAAAACTCTTTCATTACTATGGATGCCATAAGCAACTGCCCTATATTATGCATTATTGATCCTGCAATACTTATACCTAATAAACTAAATATATTATACATTTTTCTGTATAGGAAAGCCATTGTTAAAGTACTTAACAATCCTCCTGCAATACTGAAGAAAAATATCATAAGCCCTCCTCCAAAAATAGAAGAAAGCGCAACTCTGATACAAACTACAATTATAGCCTCTTTAACTCCAAAAAAAATAATAGTCAGTATCGTTACTATATTCGCTAATCCCAATTTTACCCCCGGTATAGCAACAGGAACAGGTATCCAGGACTCAACTATAGAGAGTATCAGTGCCATAGAAACCATTAGTGCCAGCAAAGGCAGTTTTCTTGTATAATTCAAAGTTAATAAGTACCTCCATCAATTTCTTGTTTAATCCCCTCAATTTTGATCATTGTCCGGTTAGGCAGACAAACCGCCACATCCCCGTTACTTGTTAACCATCCAGTATTTACGCATATTTGATCAGGGCAGTTGGATTTTTCAAATCTAATACGTCCTTTTTCAACTAATATTACCACATCATAATTCCCAGAAACATTTATTCTCTCAGGTTGGTCTACCTGGTCAAGAACAACTGTTTCTATAGTTTCATCTTCATGTTTAATAATGGCAGTTTTCATGGAATTCCCATTTTTACTGTCCAATATGTTAAACAATGAAAAGCCTGTAGCTGCAAACAATATGACTATCAATAATATTATATCACCTTTTTTCAACATATTTATAATCCCTGCTCTCACCAGCCATTGAAAAATAATCTGTCAAACCTGAGGTAACATAGACCTCCTTATTTTCCGTTATAAATACAGCCTCAATTCCCGGTAAGCTTTCTATAAGTTCCATTCCTTTATCCAGGCCTAAAATAAAAACCGAAGTGGATAGTGCATCAGCATCTATAGATGAATCCGAAACAATTGTAGCGCTGATTAGACCCGAGTGAGAAGGAGAACCGGTTCTGGGATCAATTATATGATGATACCTTTTACCATCCCTTTCAAAATACCGCTCATAATCTCCAGAAGTAACTACAGCCTTATCAACAAGGGTCAGTATTGCAACATAAAAACCATTCGGCTTCCTGGGGTCTTGTATCCCTATTCTCCAGGGTGTACCATCGGGCTTTGTACCAAGGACTACGACATTACCCCCAAGGTTTACGTATGCTGATTCAATCCCGTACTTTTTATATATCTTAATTACTTCATCTCCCGCATATCCTTTTGCAATAGCTCCGAGGTCAACTATTTGGCCAGGACGTTCTAGTTTTGCCTGAAGATTCTCCCTGTCAATATTAATGTCTTTATAATTTACTAATGTCAGCAATTCTTCAATTTCATTCTCAGAAGGAATCCTTTCATTAGGAGTATTTATACCCCAGGCCTTGACCAACGGTCCTACGGTAACATCAAAAGCTCCTCCGCTTAGTTCTGAATAATATAATGCCTTTTCCAAAACAAAAACCGTATCCTGAGTTAATGACACAAATCCTTTGCCAGCCTGGGCATTAAGGTCGTTAACCTCACCACCGGGAGAATTAATTGTCATTTTACTTTCAAGTTCCTTTATTCTTTCAGTGGCCTCCTGGGTAGCCTTTTTTGCATTTTTCCCATATATTCTTTGGGTTATGATTGTATTCATTAAAAAATCACTGGTTTCAAAAGGATCTCCAGATCTATCTTTTTTATCACTGAAGGAATTAAATTTTGCAATACAATATATGCCCAGTGATACCAATATTAATATAGCAAAAATGTAAACTATATTTTTTTTCAACTCGTACCCACCTTCATAATTTTACCACAAAAAAAATAAGTAAATATTATTAAATTAATAATGCCCCAGGAAATATACCCCAGGGCATAGCGCCATATCAAATATTCTCTTATTTCTTGGCTTCTGACAATGCTTCATTTGCCAATTGAACAAATGTCTTGTGTGAGTTGGTTGCACCTGAAACTACATCAACTTTTGAAGGATCCTGTGCTTTTACAAGCTTTTCTCCAAAAGTCTTGCTTGCTGCCAATGCTTTTTGGGCTTTATCATAGTTTTCCTGGTTTTCTATCTTACCGTTATTTGTACCATAGTTTTCGTCTTTTGGACCATTCGGAGTATATTCTACGTACTCTGCTTCAGCAATTTTGCCACTCTTTATGACTATCTTGATAGTAGCATAGTTTCCTCTCTCGTCAGGCTCGCTGGTTTTCTCATAAGTACCATCCTTGTATTTTGCACCCCCGCATCCTACCATTAATCCAAAAGTCATAACAACAACTAGAATGATTGATAAGATTTTTTTCATAATTGTACTCCTCCCTGGAAGATTAGATAATTTTGCACATAATTATATATTCCCAATTGTATTAATGTCAAACATATAAAGAGTATTTTTTTATGCTTTTTTATTTTAATTATGTTTTTTTTGCTGCATTTTTACCTTTTTAATTTGTTAATATCCCTCCCTCGCCAATATAAAGTAATTATGGTATAATTTTATGAATAATTGTTATCAATATTTTTTGTTTGACCATCAATATTTTTGGTAAATTATTAACAGGCTATTAATAAGATATTATTTAAGATATTATCCTAATTTATAAAAAAGTAATAAATACTGGTAATTTTAAAATAAATGTCAATTTAATAGGAGGATTAAACTATGCCAAAGAAAATTGTAATTCTAGGAGCGGGATATGCAGGAATTGAAGCTGCATTGACGCTGCAAAAAAAGAAAAAGCCTCAAGACGATATAGAGATAATCCTGATAGACAAAAATCCTTATCACACTCTCCTTACCGAGCTTCATGAAGTAGCTGGAAACAGGATTAGTGAAGATGGTATTATTGTACCTCTGAGAGATATATTTAAATATACAGATGTGAAATTGATTCAGGATAATATTGCAGATATTGATTTTGAAAAAAACAAACTTAAATCAGATAGTAATGAATATAATTACGACTATTTGCTTTTAGCTGCAGGAAGTAATCCTAATTATTACGGTATTCCCGGACTGGAGGAAAACTGTTTTCCGCTCTGGTCTTACAAGGATGCTGTTAATATTAGAGAGCATATTAAAAATACCTTTATTCTTGCATCTCAGGAAAAAGATCCGGAGAAAAAGAAAGCCATGCTTACTTTTGTTGTAGGTGGCGGCGGCTTTACAGGAATAGAGCTGCTTGGAGAACTGGCACATTGGTTTAAAGATTTATGCACCGAATATTCAATCAAGAAAGAAGAAGTTAAACTTGTTTTAATTGAAGCTCTGCCCAATATTTTAAGCAATTTACCTGATAAAGCTGTAAAAAAAGCCCATAACTATCTGACCCAAAAATTGAAGGTTGAAGTTATAACAGGAAAAGCAGTTACAAAAGTCACTCCAGACTGGGTTGAAGTCGGCGGAGAAAAGACCATACCTACAAAAACTATAATCTGGACTGCCGGAGTAAGAGCATGTAACCTCACAGATAAGCTGAATATTGAAAAGGGAAAATCCTGCAGGATTAAAGTAAATGAATATACCCAAACCCAATATGAAAATGTTTATTCCGCAGGTGATATTTCAATATTCCAGACTCCCGAAGGTTCACTGCCGGCACTTGTTGAATCTGCGTTACAAACCGGCCGTGCTGCAGTTTTAAATATACTTGCTGATATCAGAGGCAAAGAAAAGAAAAAACTTGAGCCAAAACTGCATGGCGTTATGGTTTCCATAGGCAGTTATTTTGCTGTTTCCGAAATAATGGGAAGGCAATTTTCAAGGTTGATTTCAATAATACTCAAATACATGGTTAATGTTCATTACTTATTTGGTATTGGCGGATTTGAACTTGTTATGAGATATCTAAAGGATGAATTCCTTTATAAAAAACAGAACAAAACCATTGTTGAAAAACATATTTCTGTTCTTACACCTGCTTTCTGGCTTGTTCCGTTGCGCCTCTTCCTGGGGTACTTCTGGCTAAAAGAAGGATTGGTGAAAATAACCGATGGATGGCTTGTAAAGGCTATGCTTTCCGGAATGCCTGCAGATGCCCAGACAGGAGCTTCAGTAACGGAAACCGGCGAAAAAATATTCCAGATTATTTACGACTATACTCCTTCATGGTATGCCTGGATTGCTGAAACCTTTGTTATTCCAAATGCATTGTTCTTCCAATATCTAATAGTATTAAGCGAATTAGCCATAGGTATCGCTTTTGTTTCCGGCACATTCACCTTCCTTGCAGCATTGGCTGCCCTGGCACTGAATGTTAACTTCCTCTTGTCCACAGGGCTTTATGAAACCAGCTGGTGGCTTATACCTGCTGAAATAGCCATGCTTGGAGGCGCTGGAAGAGCATTTGGCGTTGATCATTATCTAATTCCTTACTTAATGAGGCAATGGAGATATTTTGTCAGAAACAAGAAAATAAAACTTAACCTGTTCAGGTAAAATATAATTTGCTTATTATTCTTTTAGTTGCTGTCTGGCACCGGGGCAAACCTCCATCTTAGAAATCGATACTTCATAGGCGGTTTTAGTGAGGATTTCCCCGGTGTCTAGTTTTTTCTGATATGTTCTACTTTGTATCCTTCCCCAGACTTTTACATTATCACCTACTGATAATGTTTCTGAATATCTTGCATTTCTTCCCCATGCAATACAAGGTATGTAGTCGGATTTATTATATGGCCTGTTTACAGCAAGTAATATATCAGTAATCTCCCTTCCAAAAGGAGTAGTTCTGTATACCGGCTTCTTGCAAATATATCCGTTAAGGAAAATTTGATTTGGATTTCTTATATTTCCTTCTCCCTCCAGAAAAGTAACTTCCCGGGCAAATACAGTCAGAATAAGTTTATTACCTTCACTGGTAAAGCTGTTATATGAGCGGAACTGCCCTTCTATCTCAACATATTTCCCTATTTCCGGCTTTTCGCTTGTTATCAGTCTTTCAGAAATGGTAACAGGAATATTATCACAAAAATCACTTAAGCGCGGTACTTCCAGTATAAATTTATAGAATCCTTCACCATAGACCTCATGACTAAATTCTAAATCTGTAACTATTTTACCCGAAATGGTCACCATATTGTTTTCAACAAGATTACCGACCACCCGACCCCACTCCCTTCTCTTTTGCTGAAGTATATTTAAAGCTTTTATCTAATGTAATACTTATTCCAGACATTAACATTTTAGAAGTAAAATTTACCTTTTAATACTTTACTATTATATTATAATTTTATTTACTTGGAAATCCCTGAAATAACATTTTATCTAAGTAATCGACAAATTCGGCTGTATTTGTTGCAAATTATTTCGAATATAAGTTTAACTAAGAATCAAAAAGTATCTCGCTTCTGTAAGCGGGAGCTAAATTTATACAAATAATTATAACAATTTTATTCACCGGAGGATTGCAAGACCACCGCAAATTCCCCGAGCGAAGTGAGTTCGCTGATAAAACTTTTACATTTTTATATTTACTTTGTTTATTGTGTTAGGATTTACTCCGTTTATTATGGCAAAAGTTATTGCAGCCATTATACTATGTGAATCAAAAGCAGAAGTATTTATATCCAGCCTGTATTCCTGTGGTTCTATTAATATGCCATTCTTATCGGATATACTCCTTTGCAGACAGCAAATAAAAGCATCTCCTATGCTTGAAGTTGTCATGCTGGCCTTTGAATTGAAACCATAACTGATAATGTAATTTTTTACACCGTACATAAGCTTTGCCAGCTCATGATCATCGATATTGACAATTGCAATACTTTTTTCATTCATAAGTGACATAACTCTCTTCATATGCTCGCCGGTTGAAGAGTTATCAACATTATCTTCTCCTGACTTTTCAGTGTAAATCATTATATCAATGTTTAAATCATCGAAAATAACGGATGAAAGGTCCTCGATGCCTATTTTTATCACAAGAATATCAGTGCCATTTCTCTTAAGCTCGGACAAATAGTTTTTAAATCTTTGGGAATCCAGTTCAATTAAATTCTTTGAATCGATAACGTTAACTTTCTTACCTGTTGAAGACAAAATACTGCTTATTAGGTTAGCAGTCTGAACTCTACCCTCATGCCCAATAATTCCTGCTATAAGCATTAGCACAACCTCATTTCAAATAATAACACCCTTACTTATAATGTACTTATTTTAAATAATTATGTGCCAATTTTTTATAAAAAATTAGAGAGAAATAATCTTTTATATATTTAAAATATAAATATATTATTTCCCTATTTATATAATATTCTCTATTTTGCATCTGGTACCTAAAAGAATATCTAAAAGAATATAGTATTTTTGTTTATTGAGTTTCAGAGATTTTATAAAATAAATCTACTATTGCTTCAGTTCCCTATTGCTTCTTTTTCTGTTTTCCTTCATGATCAATATAAAAATTATCTCTTAAAATCATTTCTGACACGGGTACAAAACTGTATCCGTTGTTTTTTATCTCAGCAATAATTTCCGGAAGAAGACTGGCTGTATGAGGGGTATCATTATGAAATAATATAATTGAACCAGGTACCAGTCTCTTTTTTATACGGTTCAAGATTTCTTCTTTACTTATACCTGGCTTCCAGTCCAGGCTGTCAATATTCCATTGTATTGTATAAAGGCCGCTTTCCCTTGCGGCAGCTACTACATTATTGCTGTAATCCCCATAGGGGGGCCTGAACATGTCTACTTCCATGCCTGTGAGATTTTTAAGTATATCTGAGCATTTATTTAAATCTTTTTTTATGCTTTCTTTATCAAGAGCTCCCATCCTCAAGTGGGAATAGGAATGGTTGGCAATATCATGACCATCCGCCGAAATCATTTTTACTGCATCAGGATATTTTTCAGCCCATTGACCTACAATAAAAAAGCTTGCTTTAATATTCTCATCCTTAAGTGTCTTAAGAATTTCAGGTATATCATCTGCACCCCAGGCGCAGTCAAATGTTATAGCAACTTTTTTTTCTTTTGTATCAACAAAATAAATCGGCAGATCTTTGTTACTATTAAAAACTCCTACGGTCTTTATACCCAGCAGGCTTACTGATACCAAAATAACAAAAATGCCTAAAAACAAAGCTAAAATAAACAGTTTCCTCACATTCATAATGTATACTTTCATAACCATCTCTCCAAAATAATAATCCAATAATATTCTATTGGTATCAGAGTTTTAATATGTCATATATCTGTTCAAACTTGTTGTTCTACTGCATTGTTCCATACCTTAGGTTTATTCATTTACGTTGATTTCTAAACTCTCAGCATACGATAACAAAATAGCAAAACTGGCAGCTCAAGGTGATAAAAAAGCATTACGGCTTTCAAAACTCACCAAACAACCTGGTGGGCGTTTTCTTGCAACCATCCAAATCGGCACCTGGCAGATGATGTTCAAAATAATAAATCTCTTGCCAGATAAAAATAATTCCAAAGAAAACCGGTACCTAATAAGGCACCGGCTCTGGTTCTGGAATTACTTTTTTTAATATATTCATTTAATCATTATAAAATTTATTTAAATTTATTTAAATCTTTATTATATTAGAATCGCATTATTAATTTGATATCTACTTACTTAAATAAAGAGAAAGTCAAAAATATTGTTGACATTAATGAGGATAGCAGTGAAACAACTGTTATCTGTGTGTTGATTGAAGGTCCAGCCGTATCTTTAAAAGGATCCCCTACAGTATCTCCAACAACAGCAGATTTATGGGTATTTGAGCCCTTTCCTCCTGCATATCCTGATTCAACAAGCTTTTTCGCATTATCCCATAAACCCCCTGAATTTGACATAAACAGAGCTAAAAGCAAACCACTTACAATATTACCTGTAAGGAAACCGCCAATAGCCTGTACTCCGCCTATGAATCCTACTGCCAAAGTTGCAATAATTGCCATTAAACCTGCTGGAATTAGTTCTTTTAATGCACCAAGGGTGGCAATTTCTATACACTTATCATATTCAGGTTTAACTCCCTCTTTACCTTCTTTCAGGCCGGGAATTTCATTAAACTGACGGTGTATTTCCGAAACCATACGCTGTGCATTCCTGTCAACTCCAAGCATAAGCATGGCAGAAAACACTGCAGGAATAGCAGTACCTACCAGTAACCCGAAGAAAATAACAGGATTTAAAATGTCAAAGCCTTTTATAAGTGGCACACCTATTTCAGCTGCAGCCGTATTTACCTCACTCATAAATGCACCAAGCAATGCAATTACTGTAAGTCCCGCAGCTCCGATTGCGAAGCCTTTTGTTATAGCTTTAACGGTATTTCCGGCGCTGTCAAGAGAGTCAGTGATTTCAAGTACTTCTTCTCCCAGTCCGCCCATTTCAGCAAGGCCTCTGGCATTGTCAACTATTGGGCCATATGCGTCATTGGAAATAATCATACCAACAATAGAAAGCATTCCTACTGCTGCCATTGAAATTCCAAACATAGCATATCCTTCGCCGATAGGTTCACATATCTTATATGCCAACAATGCTGATAATGCAATTCCTATCATTGCAGGAAGCACGCTTAAGAATCCATAAGATACACCTGAAAGAATTGTAAATGCAGGTCCGCTTTTTGAAGCATCTGCCACATATCTGACCGGTGGCTTGACATCATTTGTAAAGTAGTCGGTTGTAATGCCGATTATAACTCCAACCAATAATCCTATGACAGTTGCTCCCCAAATGCGCCATGAGAAACCAAAAATTGCTGTTGCGGCAGCGGTAAGTACTCCATAAGTAAATGTAGTAACGTAAGTGCTGCTGTTTAATGCTCTGGTCGGATCTCCTTTTTTCCCAATCTTTGCTGTTGCCACACCTATTATAGAAGCAAGAATACCAAGAGCTGCATAACAGAAAACCATGCTAACATTAAGTGAACTGCCTGCTACTTTGTCAAGTGCTACAGCCATTACCAATGCTGCCGCCATAGATGCTACATTTGAGTCAAAAAGGTCTGCGCCCATTCCTGCAACGTCACCAACATTGTCACCAACATTATCCGCAATAACCGCAGGATTCCTTGGATCATCCTCAGGAATGCCAAGTTCTACTTTACCAACAAGGTCGGCGCTGATATCTGCAGTTTTTGTATATATTCCTCCTCCTGCTTTGGCAAACAGTGCAAGAGAACTTGCTCCAAAGCTGAAGCCGAGTAATGCAGTTGAACTATTAGTAAGCATGATTACAGCGGTAACTCCCAAAAGGCTTGCCCCAACCACTGCCATACCCATAACAGCGCCGCCGCGGAATCCGACCATAAACGCAGGCTTAATCCCTGATTTGGCGGCTTCAGCAGATTTCATGTTAGCTATAGTGGCAATTTCTATACCAACTTTTCCGGCAAGAGCAGAGAAAAATGTTCCGAAAAGATATGCTATAGCCATGATGATGTTAGAAGAAGCATTACCAGACCATATTGGCTTTGGTAGAAAAATAACAATTAGTATGGCAACAATGCCGGCAAACCTTGCGAGTACTTTGTACTCATGTTTTAGAAATGTCCTTGCGCCTTTCTTGATGAGCCCTCCTACTTCAGCTATGAGCTTATTCGTTGATGCCTGGCTGTTTACCCATTTATAGAGCCAGCCTGCAAAGGCAAAACACAACAAGGAAGTTATAATAGCTGAGACCTGGAAAAAACTTGTTGCAATTACCATAGCGATTCCTTCTTTCTATAATTTTGTATACTTATTGATGAGGATTATTGGAGTCAACTTATTAGATAAACCAAATTTCCCCCCATTATAATATACTGCTATTTTATTCCGCATTCAAGTAATTTTTTCTTTCTTACTTATCTAAACTTAATATATTATTACTCTAACAATATACCATACTTAGATAATTTAATTTCATTAAAATTATTAATAAATACCAATTATAATATTGAATATGAAATATTCACCTTTTTTGTTTTATATGTATTTAGCTTTTTATATGTGATTAAATTGGAAGGTCCAAAATAAGAAAATTATTTCCAAAATAATAAATAGATTAATATCATAAATAATGATATCAATCCATTTATTATTAGCTTCTATTCTGTTAATACAATAAACGTTATTTTTTAAATATATACCCTATATTTTTATATACTTCAATTAACATTTCTATGCCATTAATAAATATAAATATTTGATAATTTAAGGAATCGATGCTATAAATGGCTTCATTCTTGTTTCATATACTTCATCAATAAATTCAGAAAACCATGCATATCTTCTAAAGTTACTTTCAAGCTCGTCCTCCAGAAATTCTCTTATTCTGTCGGCAAGCAGAATATCAGCTGGTGCAATACTATATCCCCTTATGCTGTCACAATAACCCGATGTATTAGTAGGACGGGCATACTGCTGTGGCTTCTGGCATCTAACAAAAGCTTCAAATCCCATAAATCCCTGTGTATATATAAAACCAACGCCCCTGGCATCTTCAGCTATTAATACAGATGGAATTCTTTTTCTTAGAAACGCCCAGTGGGCATGGCATTCATAACCTACATGCAAGTCACATTCTTCATAAAAATCGATTTTATGTATATCGTGGCTTGCCAGAACAATCTCAAATCCTTCCTCTCTTGCAACCTGCCTGATCCTTTCATTTTTTTCTGCCACTTCCATATTCATAGCCACACTATTGTCTGATTTCTCACCCTCTGCCAGGGGTCTTGTAAATGCATCAGCAAGATGGAAAGTACAATATTTTTCTGCTTTGGGAAACAGCTTAGATAGCATCCTTATAATATCTTTCGCCTGTTCTTCATAAAATGCACTTAACGGAGGTGTAAAAACTAACTTGTTGATTCTGGAAGGTCTTTTCATTTTTTTGCCTATATAATCCAGATCATACCAGGCAGGATCTCCTGTCATTATTGTGTTGTCTATCCCATGTTTCTTTAGCACCCGGCATACATGATATTCCCTGCAGGAAATCAGTTCGATCTGGTTTGATACATATTTCAAGAATTCAACTGTTTCTTTAGAGTAATTTACATTCTGTCTATCATAAAGGTCTCCGGGATATACGTTCCAGTTCGCTCCGACTGGTATCAGCGGAACTTTTATCCTGCTCAGATCGTCCACCAGTGCATATACTCCGGGATACATGGGAACATCCCTGATTGGAAAAGCCGGCATTATGACAGCTTTTGTTTTATTTATTTGATCAATATAATCGGATAGATCATCCTCTCTAAATAAAGTTAAAAAATCCGATACTCCCTTTTCTCTTACCAATATCTTTTTTACTGCAATTTCAATAAGCTTATCTCCCGTATTACCACATCCGATATCAGGAAAACTAGTTAGAATTGTATACATATAGTTTTTTATCCTCCATTTCTGATTCAATTAAATAGTATCCTCTTGTTGATACCATATATTACCATTTTTTTATTAATTACTTCAACAATCAACCCTTTACTGCTCCCATTACTATTCCCTTTGTGAAATATTTCTGGAAAATTAAGAAAATAACAATCATAGGCAGGGAAGCCAATACTCCTCCTGCAAGTAGCAGCCCATACCTCATGGAAAATTCCTCCTGAAAGGTTGCTATACCCAGAGGCAGTGTTTTAAGATCTCTTGAACTTATCACCAAAAGCTGCCACATATAATCATTCCAGCTCTGAATAAAAGTAAATATGGCAAGAGCTCCCAATCCCGGTTTTGATATAGGCATCACAATTCGAATAAAAGTTCCCAATTCACCGCAGCCATCTATGGTTGAAGCTTCTATTATCTCAGAAGGCAAAGTAACAATAAACTGTTTCATCAGGAATACTCCAAAGGGAAATCCTAATGCCGGAATTATAAGACCGCTGGGTTTATTAAACATATCCAGTTCATGGACAATCTTGAAAAGTGGAACTACAAGAATTTGTTTTGGTATCATTATTCCTAACACCATGGTATAAAAAATTATATTGCCTCCAGGAAATTTCTTTTTTGCAAACGAATAACCCGCCAAAGTACTAATTATAACAACCAGTAAAGTTGTCGCTGCAGAAATATAAACACTGTTAAAAAACCATCTCAATGTTGGAGCTGTCTTAAAAAGTTCAATATAATTATTCAGATATAATCTTCTTGGAAATAAAATCGGTGGAATAGTTACTACTTCAATATCAGTCATTAACGATCCTGCTAATGACCAGTATATTGGAAACAATAGAAAAGCTGCCGTAACACACAGTATAATACTTGACAATATTTCAGAAAGTCTTCTTTTCCTTTTTCTTTTTAACACTCTTATACACTACCTCTCCCAAGTCATATAACTTTTCAATGTTGTTTGTATTAGTATTCTACTGAACCCGACATCAGTTTAAATTGGACAGCTGAAAAAATAGCTACGACTATAAAAAGAATTACTCCCATTGTGGATGCAATAGCCAGGTCGTTAAAAGTAAATGCCCTTTCATATATCAGATATAGCACTGTACTGGAAGCATAATTAGGACCTCCGCCGGTCATGATCTTTATTATTCCAAACACCTGAAAAGCTTTTATAGTTGTTGTTACAATAATGTACAGTGTAGTAGGCTTTATTAAAGGAAGTGTAATCTTCCAGAACCTGTCCCAGTTTGATGCTCCGTCAATGTATGCAGCTTCATAATATGTTACAGGTATTGACCCCAATGCAGCAAGATTTAAAACAATTGGCTGCCCAAGAGTAAATGTTATTATCACCACTGACAATGAAAACTTCACAAGCCTTGGATTGCCTAGCCAGTTTACAGGCTCAATTCCAATTAAAGATAATAGATAATTCAGTATTCCATAAGCCTGACTATACATGTTTTTCCACACCAATGAAATTGTTACAACACTTAAAACTACGGGAAGATAAAAAGCAATTCTAAAAAATGTTTGAGATTTCGGTGACCTTTCTATCAGTAATTCTGATAAAAGCAGTGATATTATTTCCGTTACCGGAACTACAAGTAATACTATAATAAATGTATTTAATAAGGATTTTATGAAAACTGGATCCTTCAGTATACGTATATAGTTTTCAAATCCTACAAACTTCATGCTTTCAGCATTTAGTCTGAAACTATGAAAGCTTAATATAACAGCCTCGATTAACGGATAAACCATAAACATAATGAAAAATACCAGTGCAGGTAATATAAATAAATATCCCCAAAATATGCTTTTTATCTTTCTGATTTTTATATAATTAAATATTTTTTGTCTGTTTATATTTCTACTATTAGCATTTATTTCCTGAAACATGAAATGTACCGCCTCTTCAATGAATTTGTATTCAATGAATTTTCTTTATGAATTACAAGACCACATATAAATACCTGAACGAAGCAATTTGCTGCCGGCAGAAAATATAAATATTTTCTGCCGGCTTAATATTAATTTTCAAAATGAGAGCTATTGTTTCAATGCCTGTTCTATCTCTTGCTGAATCTTTGACTCAAATTCTGCAAGGCCATCCTTTATATTTGTTGTTTTGGTTGCAAGGCCTTGAAGCATAGGAACATGTGCTGCTCTGATTTGTGCATAAGCAGGGCAGGCATAGCCATGATTGATAGCATATTTAAATATTTTTGTAGACCATTCTGTCATTTCATCCCCTGGATATAAATTCCCAACTGATTTTCTTAGTGGTATAAGTTTCACTATCTTAAGTGCTTTGGAGTTTTCTGTATTTGTAGCAAATTTTGCAAGCTCAACTGCAGCTTTTTCTCTTTGAGCATTACCGGATTTAAATACCAAATATCCAATATAATTACCCTTCAAAACAGGAGTTTCACCAGGTGCATGTGGAAATAGCGCATAATCTATCTCAAATCTCTCTATCTTCCCATCATCCATATCTCTATATAATTCTTCATAAAATCCTGAAGAACCCATGAATGTAGTTGCAACTTTTTGCTGTTTAAATAATTCTTTTGCATCAGAATACATGAGGGTTTCAGCTCCTGGAACTACTAGTTTTTCATCAATTAATGAAATTAAAAACTCCAACCCAAGTTCTGTCTTTGAATTATTATATATAAGCTTATCACCTTTTTCGTTAACAATTCTACTGCCTGTACCCATTATTATATTAAAAGCATAAGCATCACCTGCAGTACTACCAAAAAAGAGACATCCACCATATACATTATCTTTGGTAACAGCTTTCAGTGCTTCTTTAAACTGGTCATAGGTCCAACTTTTCTCTTCGTTGTTTGGAAGTAAATGTAAAGCACCGGCTTTTTCAAACATGGTTTTATTAATCAACATTATTTGTACACTATTTGACCAAGGAATCATGTAATATTTACCGTCCATTTTAATTCCACCATTGTCCCAGGAACCTTCAAAGAAATCATCCATCTCTTCCTTGGTAAAATAATCGCTTACAGGGACTAGTGCACCCATTCTGGCAAAACCAGTACCTCTGTCGTCATTATCTTCAAGAACGTCCGGCTGAGTTTTTGATGCAATTGCTACAGTTAGTTTTTGCTGAATGTCACTTGCAGGAATATGTTCTACTTCAATATCTACTACATTTGGATTATTCTCCATGAAGCGTCTTGCAACATCTCTTTGCCAATCTCCATATTGTCCGTCAGGTTCAGTGCCTGTAATACCCTTCCATCTTGATAGAGCCCAATACTTTAGCTTTACTTTCTCTTCAATTGTTTCTGTTGGCTTTTCATCAGTCTTTTCAACAGAAGCAGCTTCATTTGCATCATTTTCTACAGTGTTTCCGGTACTGTTGCTGACACATCCTGAAAATAATAGAACTATCATCATTACCAGAAGAATTAGATAAGAAACAGATTTTTTCATGGAATTCTTCCCCCCATAAAATATTTGGTATATATTCTTGTGTATATTGTAATTTATGGGGAGGTAAGAAGAAATGGGATAATGATTACATATAGTGTAGACAATTCTTACTTTTATTCGTTTAAAAAAAATACTTATTTGCAAGTGGTACAGGTCTATGTAAAACAGGTATTTTTATCAATACTCTTGTACCTTTGCCTTTTTGGCTAAATATACTTAGGCCATATCGATTTCCAAAATAAAGCTTAATCCGGTCATTTACATTCTTTATTCCAATACTATTCATTTGCGTGTCTAATTGTTTCTCACCACTAAGTGAAAGTAATATTCCTTCCAGTTTATCCTCAGAAATACCAACTCCACTATCCTCTATACATATTTCAACACAATCATCTTTTAATTTGCCTTCTATTCTTATTTCACCCGGATATAAATTAGGCTCAATTCCATGGTATATAGCATTTTCTACAATTGGTTGCAAAATGAATTTAGCAGTATAGAGTTCCATTATCACTTCATTAATATTTATTGTCCATTTTAGTTTATCTCCATATCTCATTTGTAATATTTTAAGATATAACCTTACATGATCTACTTCCTCTCTTATTTTTACCATGTCATTTCCCTGAAAAATTCCTGATTTATAGAATTTCCCCAAATCATCTATCATGTGTGCCATATCAACCTGTCCGTTAATAATTGCCATCATTTGAATTGAGTTTAGAGTATTATGTAGAAAATGTGGATTGATTTGGCTTTGTAAAAACTTTAGTTCAGCTTCTTTTTGCTTCAATCTTGCTGTAGTAACCCGTTTTAATAATGCCTTAAGTCTTATGGACATCTTTTTGATGCCTAACATAAGTTGACTTACCTCATCATTCCCTTTTATTTTTAGATCCCAGTCAAAATTGCCTTCTCCAATCCTTTGCAATATACTGTTGATGTCAATTATAGGTTTTGATATTTTAATTGAAACATAAAAAGATATTAGGACAGATAAAAATATCAGGAGTCCTGCCAATAATATTAATGCTAGTCCAATAGTTCTTGAAGCATTATAAACAGTTTCACTGGGTATAAATTGAAGCATTTTCCAACCTGTATACTCTGAGGTAACGTAATTCACCAATAATTCTTCTTCTTTTTCTTTTGTAAAAAAGTATCCTGATACATCATTAAGAAAATCATTTCTGCTTAGTTCCAATGATTTTGTAATTTCCTTTCGATCAGGTGAAAAAATAATTTTACCCTGATTGTCTGTTATAACAAGCCAACTACCATCAAATACCTTTTCTACCTCCGCCATATTACTTATTCCGTCTAAAAGAGCATCAATAAGAATTACTCCAAGATGATTACCAGTTTGATAATCAATGATACTTCTGGCAATTGAGTATACGTAATAATTTGAATGTTTCTTCTGAAAAGGGATATGTGTCCCTATTACATATGTTGCTCCTTTTAAATTTACAGTTTCTTTATACCAGAAATCATTTTTATAATCATAATCTGAGTCAATAGTCTCATCCTGTTTGCTCTTGTAATATACATTTGAACCGGAAAAAATATATATACCGTTAACGTCATTTCTGAGTTCCTTTAATTTCGTTAGGAAGCTCCCCATTATATTTTGCTTATAAGGAGTATTTTCGGAATTACCACTTCGATCCATTCTTAGTACATTTATAACATCTTCATCCATAAAAGCCAAAATGGAAATCATTTCCAAGCTCTTGATATTGTGTTCAATATTTTGACTAACCTGATTTAGATATTTTTTAGAATTATTAATATAGTCTCTTTCTATAGTCCAGTAAGAATATAAATATATAAATGTACCTAATATAGCCAATGGGAGTATCATCATTGCAGTCAAAGCAGCCATAGTTTTTCTCTGAAGTCTGGCTCCAATCCATTTAACTATTCTTCTCACTACTTTATTTTCCTCCCGGTTCGAAATTCATGAGGAGATAAACCTGTAGATTCTTTGAACAATCTCATAAAATATCTATAATCTGAATAACCAACATTTTTACATACCTGAAATGCTGTTAATTCGCTATTAGATAGTAATCTTTTAGCTTCTTCAATCCTAATTTTTTTAATATAATCAGAAAAACTCATTCCAGTCTCTTGTTTAAAAAGCCTGCTTAAATAGTTTGGATTATAATGAAATCTTTCTGCTATTTCATAAAGATTAATATTTGAATCCAGATTGTTTATTAGGTAAGCAGTTATTTTTTTGATTACCTCTCTATAATTACTATCAGCTTCATCATTTACTTCTTGAGTAGTAATTATTTCTCCCTTTCTCTCCAAATCCTCTATTATTCTTTTTAATCTCCTTTTTTCTTTTATCTCATTGATACATTTTTTCATAACTTCTTCAAGTTCATCATAACTTATTGGCTTAACCAGATAATGTAAAACGCCTAAAGTAATTGCCTGCCTTGCATACTCGAAGTCATTATATCCACTGATTATTATGAATACAGAATCAGGCAGCTTTTCTTTTAACCTTTTTATTAGCTGAAGACCATCTATTTCAGGCATTCTAATATCGGTTATTATGATATCTGGCTGGAAAGTTTGCGCTTTTTCAAAAGCTTCATATGCATTTTGTGCATTAAATATCTTAAGAATGTTATATTTGCTCCAATCGAGCATCATACTAAACCCTTTTCTCATTAGCGGTTCATCGTCTACTATCAGCATACTTAATGAAGAGTTCATGGTTATCCCCTTATGAATATTTTATCAAATAAATACAGTAATCCTTCCCTTATTCCAATGCTGCCATAAGAAACGGAACTATCTGCTTTTTCCTGGACATGACTCCCTTAAGATAAATACTATTTTTCCTTGAGTCTGCTCCCACATCTATATTAAATGCCTTTGATATGAGCCATTTATCATTACCTTCAAACATTATTTCCGAACCTTCGTTTATTATGTCCGTCACTATCAACATAATAAGATTATAACTTTTGTTCCGGCAAACTTGCTGCATATATTCTGATAATTCCTCTCTTATATGCAGAACACTATCTTTATCAGTAGTGTTTATCTGCCCGATACCTATTTTATATTTGCCGAAACGAAACTCTTTAAAGTCCTGATATAATAGTTCTTCGGGAGTCTTACCCTTTAATGAAGATCCCTCTTTAAACATTGCGGAGGCAAAGGCATCAATGTCAATTCCTGCAATATCTGCCAGGCGCAAAGCCGTTGTTCTATCCATAGGTGTATTAGTTGGAGACTTAAATTTTAAAGTATCAGACAGTATGGCCGCACAAAGTAAACCTGCAATTCTTTTTTGTGGCTTTAAACCATTATCAAAGTACATATTTGCAATAATTGTAGAGGTACTACCTACCGGTTCATTTTTAAAGTAAACCGGATTTAAAGTCTGTATATCCCCAATTCTGTGATGATCAATAATTTCTAAAATATCGGCTTGCTCTATACCATCTACCGTTAATGATATCTCATTATGATCAAGAAGTATTACTTTTTTCCTCCTTTGTGAAATTAGGTGATATCTTGCCACAAAACCCTTTATTCTGCCTAGCTCATCAAGAACAGGATAACTTCTGTATCTTGTCTGCAGCATCTTGTCTTTTATATCATCTACATAATCATCGATTTCAAAGCTGACTATATTATCCCTGGTCATGGTAGATTCAACAGGTATACTCTGGTTAATAAGTCTTGCCGTATTAAAGGTATCCCAAGGGGTCACCATTACAACGCAATTATGCTTTCTTGCCGCATCAAGTACTTCGTCATCTGCCTGTCCATTACAGGTTATAATCAGGCAGCTTGCTCCTATAGAAATAGCTTTAAGCTGGCTGTCCTTACGGTTGCCGGTAATTACAATATCACCCTCATTAATGTAGAGTTCCATGTCATTTGGCGCCATGGCGGCAACCAGTACATTCCCTGTTTCCTTGAAAAACTCCCTGTCTCCATAAACTAATTTTGCCTGCAGAGTATCAACTATATTTTGCAGAGGTGTTCTGCTTGCTGAAATTACATCCTTCTCCAAAATATCCATATATTTTTCAGTAATGTCAGATAAGGACACTATGCCAAGAAATTTGTTGTTTTCATCGATTACCGGAAGAACCTTTACATTATTCTTCTTCATAATAGTCCATGCACTTTTTATTGAAATATCAGGAGCAACCGGATTTACCACGTCTATGTCCAAGTCGGATACCTGAGTTTTTACTGTGGTTAGTAAAATAGGTGCCGGAATATTAAAATATTCCAGCACATATTTTGTCTCGTTATTAATATCACCCAATCTTACAGGTACAGCATTGAATCCGAGAATTTTTTTGAACTCCGAATATGCAATTGCAGCGCATATTGAATCTGTATCCGGGTTTTTATGTCCCATTATGTAGATAACGTCTTTCAGAATGAATACCTCCTGTTCCATTTATGCAAATTCATAAGAGCCACCTATTCCTCTTTTAACAGCCTTATTATATACAATTTCTGCAACAGCTACATCCAGTGCTCCTGTACCAATAGGTATACATAAGAAGCGCTCATTATTATTTATCTTTATAGTCTTCTTGCCTATAGCCAGTTCTCCGATTGTGGCACTAATATGCTCCTCAGTAATCTTACCCTGATGATTTAATTCTTTAAGTGCTCCTCTGTGTAAGCTTTGCTGTACATGGTCAACTATAATCTTGTCCATATTTAATATTAAATCATTTTCGCACTCCTGGTATGACCCCATGGGAAAGAACATGGACCCTGGTTTAATCCAATCATTCTTCACAAATCTTTCTTTTGACTGAGTAACAGTTATTATCGCATCTCCTTCGGCTGCTTCCTTAGGGTCATCCACAATAATAATTCTTCCCTTTACTGCATGTTCCATATTCCTTGCAAATCTTAATGCAGCTTCTTTATTAATATCATAAACTCTTAGTTCATCAATATCCAGAACCTTGGAAATAGCTTCCGTCTGAGTATGGCCTTGCATTCCTGCACCGTAAAGTCCAATATTTATTGACTTTTTATCTACCAGATATTTAAGAAAAATGGCAGTCTGGGCACCTGTTCTAAGATTAGTAATATGGGCACCTTCCATAACAGCTTTGAAATTTCCGATTCTGGGATTAATCAAAAGTATCAGGGAGGTTAAAAATGGAAGACCCATTTTCTTTCTTTCTCCCAGGAAACCTCCTACCCACTTAAGTCCTGCTACATCCAGCCAGCCTATATATGCAGGCATAGCATTCATAAATCCTTCATAAGGAGGATAGGAACTTGCCTCACCTAAATCAAGAGTAAGTTTGGTTGGATTAATTACAGTACCGTCTCCCATACCTTGAAAAGTTTTATCACAAATTTCTACAACTTCTTCCATGGTAATAAGACTTTTTACTTCTTCCTGACTTAATAAAAGTGTTTTCATAGGTGACTCCCCTTTTTCTATTTTAGTTTTTCCCCACAATTAGGACAAAAATTATATATTTTCTGCAGCTTTAAACCACAGTGTGGGCAATAATTATACTCCTGTTCTGATAAATCCTGTTGACTAAAATACTTGTCCCCATATTGTTTTTCTTCCCTGTAATCATATTGGTTTTCTTCAGCAAGGTTTTTTCTTATCCATCTTTCTGATGGATCCCCCTCTTCGTGTGGCCCTGTTATATCAAAAATGGAATACCGGTCTTTTCCCGTAGCATTTCTATAATGATATACAGCCTGGAAAATGCCATAAATAATAAATGAAATTCCAAACAGCGGGAAAATTGTACCTACTATCCCAAAGGGGGAAAAGGAGGTTATTTTAAATGCCATTATTGTCCAGAACACACCGAAGATGATTGAAAAAACTGATCCAATAAAAGAAAGTCCTGACGGTCCTCTGCCTGGTTTTATACTCTTCATAGCTTTTGCACCTCGGTATAAAATTTGTAAACAAAAAAATCAATAAATTATTAAGTAAACTATTATAAAATATGAGTAAAGCCAAAGCTGTTCATCAGCAAAAACAGCCGTATATCAGCATATTATAGCTGGAAAATAAAATAAAAGTAAATAATATTAGATTTAATATTACGGCTATGATTATATTTAATATCTTCCTCTATTAATTTATAACTAATAATAGCATATTTCAAATAGTATTTTTATAATAAACAAATATTTTTTAGATTAATTTCAATATTTATTAGCCATACATTGAAAAATAATAAGGAAAAATAACTAAAGTCCTTCCAAAAAAGAAAGAGCTGTCTTTTTGGCAGCCCTTTCTTTTAAACTTGATTGATACTTTATAGAACAAACCCAAATAAACTTTATTCAAATTCAATTAATTTAGTAATTTCATAGCCTCTTCCTGTGCCTGTTTCAACGTGCTTTCTATTTCTGCATTCTCATATAAGATTCTCTCAAGAGCTGTTCCGGCTATTTTCCTAAACTCCTCATTTCTCTCCGCAGGAATCCCATGAGGATAATTATCAACAACATTTGCTGCATTCTCAACAAATACCCCCATCCAAGGATACTTATTAAGGATTCTATTTTTAAATGCAGCATCATCAAACAAATCAGTTCTGGGAGGTATAATTGTAACAATTTCCATAAACTTCTGCATTTGTTCCTTAGAAGTAAGGAAAGTGATTAATTTACCGCAAATCTCTGGATACTTTGTCTTGGATGAAGCAGAAAATCCTTCCCATCCTGCTGAATATTTACCATTAGTGAAAAATATTGGAGCAACGGCAAAATCTCCTTCTACAGTAGGGTCGACAGTATAAGCCTGGCCATATACCCATGGTCCGTCAATTAAGACACCAACATCACCTGATCCAAACATCTGCCTGTAAGTACCCTTATCAGTATCTTTAATTATATATCCCGCATCATACAACTCTTTTATCATTTTATATGCTTGGATAACTTCTTTAGAATCCAGGTTTGGCTTATTATCCTTTGTCCAGTGCCCTCCCTGTGAAATAATCCAAATTCCTATATCTATGAACTGTTCATTAAAGTTACCTGGGTTTGTCATCATAGCATATGGAGTTACACCAATATTTTTTAGATCTCCCAACATTTTAAAGAATTCTTCATAACTTTTAGGGAATTCCTCCCAACCAGCTTTCTTTAGTACACTAGGTCTGTATATAGGCATATAATATGCTGAAACATTTGCAACTATATATGTCTTACCATCAGGCGCAAATTGTGGAATATTGACATTTTGAATATCATTGAAGTTATTTTTAAAGTCTTCCATATCAATGTAATCATTAAGAGGAAGAAGATGTCCGTTTAAAATATATTTGCCTACATTGCTTCCAAATGCCATAATATCATTTGAAGTACCAGCTGCAATTGCTATGTCCATCTTAGCCCAGTATTCTTCATAAGCCACCGGAAATCCATCAATTTTAATTCCAGGGTTTTTTTCCATAAATTCATCTATAGCTTCATAAGCCCATCTGTCGAAAGAACCGCCATGGCTGAAATACCAGTGAGGAAAAGTTAATACAATTTCTTCCTTTGTCTGTTCTTCTTTAGAAGTAATTCCAGTATTGCTATCCTGCTGTCCACTGGTTTGTTTTCCACATGCAGACAAAATAATACCAATACTCAGCATCATTGCAAGTAATGATACAAAAAAACGACATTTTTTCATGAAGCTACCTCCTTTAATTATTTTTCATTTTATTCTTAAATTTGTCTGTCAATTGGTCATGTTTTTGCTGTTTTTATTATGGATCCTGTCTCTTTTGTTACCCTTTTACTGATCCTGCTGTAAGACCGCTTACAAGATACTTCTGGAAGTACATAAAAAGTAACACTACAGGTAAAGTAACTAAAACCGCTCCTGTCATTATTTCATTCCAAGGAGTAGAGTATTGCCCTATATAAGATGCAAGTCCAACTGAATTTGTCCACAAGGTATTCCTTTCGATCATAGTGTAAGCGAACAGGTATTCATCCCACACCACAATAAAAACCCAAGTTCCTGTAGCAATTATCCCTGGTCTAATAAGAGGTATTAATATACGGACTAAAACATCAAAGGTATTGCATCCATCAATACGGGCAGAATCTTCCAGTTCAACAGGTATTCCATCAAAAAACCCTTTTGCAAACCAGACGCTGATCGGTAATGTTGTACAAGTATAAATTACCATAAGTGTTGCCAGTGAATTAGTAAATTTAATATTTGAAAAGATAATATAAATTGGTATACATAGAAATGATGCAGACATCATTTGGGTAAAAAGAACAATGAAAATAAATAGCGTCTTTAATTTATATCTAAATCTTGATAAGCTATATGCTGCAGGCAGTCCAAGTCCAGTAGAAAAGATTGTCACAATAATTCCGACAATTAAGGTGTTTTTCATCCATAATAAGATGTCACTTTTGGCAATATATTGAGCATAAGCGATAAATACGTTAGTTTTAGGATATAAATTCGGTGGCAAATTAAATAATTGATCTGGTGGCTGTAATGATGTATTTATTAACCAGTAAAATGGAAAAATGGAAATAAGACAAATTATTATGGTAATTGCATACATAAAAGCATTAACCTTTTTCAATGGACACATATCCTTTCTATTTAAAGTTAATAGTAAGATTATGCTTTCATATAAATTTCAGGATTTACATCTCATTTGACTGCTTCTTTATTATTGTCAAATAATAAGTAGCAGCAAAAGTTAAAGTTATGAGCAAACTAATTACACCTACAGATGCACCATAACCCTAACCGATAGTGTCTTGTCAAGTGGTGTAAAATGATTTCTACTTTATCATTTTTTCACCTCATTTATGTAATAAAGCTACTGGTGTCAATGTAAATTCATTTATCGATGTAATCTTTGACATTGATTCCA
>DULL01000106.1 GCA_012840395.1 Clostridiaceae bacterium
AAAAAGTATAGAGAGATGGATTAATGAATATCCAAGAAGAATGTTTGGTTATAGGTCAGCCATAGAAATGGCGGTATGATGTATAGAATTTATTCCAGTAAGCAATGGATTTACCAAATTTTTCACGACATTTAATATTGCAATTTATAATAAATTATATTAACAAAAAAAGTATTCCTTTTGTCCTTTATTGATGGTAGAATAAATTTGTTGGGTTTTGGGGCAAAAGAACCTGACCTTAACTGTATTTTGTGGGGAGGTGTACTATAGATGGCATATTTTATTAGTGATGCTTGCATTAGTTGCGGCGCTTGTGAGTCTGAATGCCCCTCATCAGCCATTTCTGCTGGTGAAGATACTTATGTTATAGATGCTGAAGCTTGTATAGATTGTGGAGCATGTGCAGATGTTTGTCCAGTAGGCGCTCCGGAACAAAAATAATTAATTATTGCAGATAAACTGCAAATAAGAGGTCAGGTAGGGAGTTAATAAGTTCTTTCTACTTGGCCTTTTGTTATATAACTAAATATATGACTGTAAAAATAATTAATATATGAGGGGTGAAATATTTGGAGTTCTCCAATGAGGTTGAACTGCTGGATAACGAGAGAATAGATGATCTTCAGCTTAATGGTTTGCGTATTATACAAAAAAGAGAGGGTTTTTGTTTTGGAATAGATGCAGTACTCCTGGCGAATTTTGCAGATGTTAGAAAAAAGGATAAAGTTATTGACTTGGGAACAGGTACCGGGATTATACCTATTCTACTGTCAGGCAAAACTCAGGCAGCTTCAATAACTGGAATCGAAATTCAACCTGATATGGCGGAGATGGCTTCAAGAAGTGTCAGATTAAATGGACTGGAAGAGAGAGTCAGTATAATATGCATGGACTTAAGAAAATCTGTTGAGTATTTCGGCGCTTCCAAATTCAATGTAGTAATATCAAACCCTCCTTATATAAATCAAGGTTGCGGTCTGGTTAATCCATCAGACACTAAGGCTATTTCCAGGCATGAAATAATGTGCAGCCTTGAAGATATTATAAATACTGCCAGCAGGCTCCTTGTTCCGGGAGGACAGTTTGCCATGGTTCACAGGCCTTACAGATTGGTTGACATAATGTATCATATGAGAAATTATTCTTTAGAACCTAAATACTTGCGTTTTGTTCATCCTTCAGCCGGGAAAAAGCCTAATTTATTGCTGATTAAAGGAATAAAGGGAGGAAGGCCTGAACTTAAAATGATGGATCCCTTATATATCTATGATGAAAATGGAAAGTACACTCGTGATATTGATTTAATTTATGGAAGAATAACTGTGATGGAATTAAAGATAAATGAAGATAAATGATGGTATATAAATAAAAATAAAATTGAAAATATTGAGAGGGAAATACCTTGAATGATACAGGAACAAATGCAGGAACACTTTATATAGTTTCAACGCCTATAGGTAATATGGAAGATATTACATTCAGGGCTCTTAACATATTAAGAGAATCAGATGTAATTGCCGCAGAAGATACAAGGCAGACATTAAAGCTGTTAAATCATTATGGAATCAAAAAAAAGCTGATAAGCTATTATGAGCATAATAAGATAAAACAGGGAAATTATCTTATAAAGCTGCTTCTTGAAGGGAAAAATATAGCTCTTGTATCTGATGCAGGTACTCCGGGAATATCAGATCCCGGTGAAGATCTCATAAAGCTTGCCATTGAGGAAGGAATTAAAGTGGTAGCAGCTCCAGGGCCTACTGCTGCAATTACGGGGCTTGTAGTGTCCGGATTGCCTACCAACAGATTTGTATTTGAAGGGTTTCTTCCAATGAATAAAAAAAGCAGAAAAGAAAGGCTTTCAGAAATAAAAAAGGAATTTAGAACTATGGTGCTTTATGAAGCTCCCCATAAGCTTAGGAATACGCTAAATGAATTATTTGAGACTCTTGGAAACAGAAAAATAGTAATAGCCCGTGAACTGACTAAAAAATTTGAAGAAGTAATACGGTGTACTCTAAAAGAAGCTGTTGAAATATATAAAGAAAAAACACCTAAGGGAGAATATGTACTTATACTTGAAGGTTACTGTGTTGATGAAAATATTCAGGATAATATAAATAAATGGGAGGGCATTCCAATAAAGGAACATTTGGATTATTGGATAAAAAACGGTTTAAGCAGAAAGGAAGCTTTAAAGAAAGTTGCCGAGGAAAGATCAATGTCCAGAAGAGAAGTGTATGACAGCATAATTAAGGATAAAGATGAAATCTGTGAAGAAAACCGGTAAAACATGGAACCTTATATTACTGAAAATATAGGTCCGTAAAATATAAAAAAAGCTTAGATTTAATCTAAGCTTTTAAGGGATTTGAGATTATTTTTTTAATTCTTTCAGGCAGTTGGGGCAAATATTTTTGCCTTTGTATACAACAACATCTTTTGCATCGCCGCAGAAAATACATGCAGGCTCATATTTTTTCAATATAATGGTATTTCCATCTACATATATTTCTAATGCGTCTTTTTCTGCAATATCAAGAGTTCTTCTGAGTTCTATGGGAAGAACAACTCTTCCTAACTCATCAACCTTTCTTACTATACCAGTAGACTTCATATCAACATCCTCCCTGAAATTACAATTTTCGACAAATTTATTTTATCATAAATTCCAATAGTCGTCAACAAATTATAAAAAAAATTTCAAATATTTTCTATGGAAATATATTACATAGAAAATATTCCAGAAATGTCCAAATCCCTGTAATATGCATGAATGCTGCTTATTCAAATTTGAACATTTATAATTATTTTTATTTAGATTGATTTAAATAATATTAGCTAACATATATAGAAGTAATTACCAGGGAATATTTAGATAACTTTCTTGAAAATCTCATGTAAATAATAGGAAGTGTATTCTAATAAAGTTAAATATATCCACTCATTTTTCGACATTATTCGACTAAATATATTTTTCCATTAATACTTTATACTCGTTTAAGGTTGAACTTAATGTGTACACTTTATTATCTATCTTTATTATGAATTCAATATATAAATTCAATGTAGTAACATAATTATGAATAGTCTCCTGCCAATCTTCATATGAATTATTACTGGGTTTTAGTTTTCTGGTGTTAGGGAGCAGATAATATGCTTAATTACATATGGCTTGGGATGCTGATGGCCGGGTTTGTCATTTCCATTCTCAACGGCAATGTGGAAGCCACAACCCAGGCAGCTTTGGAATCTGCCGGGAAAGCAATAGAATTATGCATTGGTCTTGCAGGTGTAACATGCCTGTGGACAGGTATAATGGCAATAGCTGAAAAAAGTGGTTTGGTTCAAACAATTTCAAAACTTATGCGTCCTGTCTTAAGATTTTTATTTCCTGAAATTAAACGGGATCATCCGGCAATGGGAGCTATTGTGATGAATCTTGCAGCTAATTTTTTAGGTCTGGGAAATGCTGCTACACCACTAGGACTAAAAGCCATGCAGGAACTTCAAAAATTAAACCCTAAAAAAGACAGGGCTACCAACGCAATGTGCATGTTTCTTATTCTGAATGCACAATCATTGCAACTGATACCTGCAACATTGATAGCCATCAGGCTTAAAGCTGGCTCTGATAACCCCACAGATATAATAGGAGTAATCTGGTTGGTTTCATCTTTAGCAGCCATGACTGGAATCATTCTGGCTAAATTATTTTCAGGCGCAAATATAACAAGTACAGATATAAAAAGAAAAAATAAAAAAGTAGGAAGAAAGCAGGGTATATGGATTTTTTAAAAGAAATATCAAAATATGCTATAGCTGTAATTTTTACAATAATTTTATTTTCCGGACTGTATAATGGAGTCAGGGTTTATGATGTGTTTGTTGAAGGTGCAAAAGAAGGAGCAAATACTATATTTAGAATAGTTCCCTCTCTTGTAGGATTATTTGTAGCCATTGAGGTTTTCAAGGCTTCAGGTGCACTTGATTTAATAATACATGCAGTTGCTCCTTTAACTTCCCTTGTGGGAATCCCCAGGGAGGTGCTGCCTCTGGTTCTGCTAAGGCCGATTTCCGGTAGCGCTTCTCTTGCTGTGGTAGCCGGGATTATTGAAAACTATGGCCCCGATTCATTGATAGGAAGAATTACTTCTGTGATGATGGGGTCAACAGAAACAATTTTTTATACACTAGCTATTTATTTTGGCTCGGTAGGCATAAAGAAAATAAGATATACTCTTGCGGTAGCTCTAATAGCAGATGCTGTCAGTATACTGCTGTCTGTATGGATATGTACCCTTGTCTTTGGAAACTAATATCAAATTGCTTTTATATACCTCAATAACTGGCAAACCTTATAATAGGCGCCCGTTGGTGGGGGCGGCTGGATAAGCAATTTGGAACTGGTTAATTTATTCATCCCGAAAGAAGCTCTAGGGTCTGAGAGATAAGCAGCTATCAATGCTTTTATTACTGTAGCATGAAAATCTCCATGCTTTAATTTTGTACAGAGCAATAAAGACTTATCTATAAAAAAAGACAACCTCTCTTCACATTGTTTTAGGTTTCTATAGTAGTAAGTATAGTTCAGTTTACCCAGTTGGAAATGTTCCTGATAGTTAATGTAATGATTTAGTAAGGAATGCAGGCCACATATCCATGGAAAGTAAACAGAAACTAAAGTATTTACTTCTGAAGAAGACAGATTAGGGTCATATGCTGCAGCAATTAGAGAAAAGATTCCAAAGAGAGATTCTGATGAAGAAGCAAATTCCCACCAATATATTTCAGGATAGCTGCTGGTATAATTATCTGCCCATGTTTTTAGCAAGTCATCTCTTAAATCTTTATTCATATGTTTATATACTTGTATATCAATATAATAATTTATAAATTTTATAATAGATTTTTTAATTACATTATATGAGGGCAGGGTTTTAAGCTGATTTCTGCAAAGATCCACAAGATTATTTAACAGATCACTCTTTTTCTTGACGGTATTATATTTGAAATAATTACTTTTTAATCTTTCAGGCTCAGTAATATCTAAAAGTGCCGTATACATTTGTCTGAAATTGGCTTCTTCTTTTGTTGCCGAAAGATTACATAAATTGTCCAGGTAATAGCATAAAAAGTTTAAAGGGACAATGATTTTTATTATATCGGGTACTTTCACTCCCGGATAAATGGCATATAAGCTTCCTTCCCTGAAATATGTCTTTTTTTCAGAGAAATCTTCAGCCAGTTGTTCATACAGTAATTCCATATCATCATTTTTCAGAATATTTATATATGACTTAATCTCTCTGTCTACTTTAGGAAATACTTTTATAAAGCATGTTAATAATAACTTGCTGTAATCGCTGCTACCATATAAATTACACTGACTGTCTGCCATTAATTCATCCCCAATCTTAATTGATATTATATTCTTGCCTTTCCATATTTTAATAAACTAATGGGTTGACAGCTTATAAATTCTAACACAAATTTACAGTATTGTTAATACATATGGTAATTATTTCCTGAAAAGCTTGTTTATCAGAATAATCCTGCAAATATGTAATTTTCCAATATGAATTAGCCTTGAAAAAAAGTTTCCTAAAATGTATAGTAATACTAAGACAATTTTTGTGCTGTTTTTTAAGTCATTTTCGTTATTAATAACAAACTGCTTGTTAGTTGCAAGGAGGATACGATGAGTAAAGGTACTTTTTATATAACTACACCTATATATTATCCGAGCGATAAGCTCCATATAGGCCACTCCTATACCACAGTGGCAGCTGATGCCATGGCAAGATATAAGAGACTGAGAGGCTATGATGTAATGTTCCTGACGGGTACTGACGAACATGGGCAGAAAATTCAGAGAAAAGCCCAGGAAAAGGGCGTTCCCCCAAAGGAATATGTAGATAATATTGTTGATGGAATAAAAAAATTGTGGAAATTAATGAAAATAACCAATGATGATTTTATAAGAACCACTGACAAGAGACACGAAATGACCGTTCAAAAAATATTCAAGCAGCTTTATGACCAGGGAGATATATATAAAAGCGAGTATGAAGGCTGGTACTGTACTCCTTGTGAGTCTTTCTGGACGAAAACCCAGCTGGTGGACGGAAAATGTCCTGATTGCGGAAGAGAAGTTGAATTAACTAAAGAAGAGAGCTATTTTTTCAGATTATCAAAATATCAGGACAGATTAATTAAATATTTGGAGGAAAACCCTGATTTTATTCAGCCTGTTTCCAGGCAGAATGAAATGATTAATAATTTCTTAAAGCCCGGATTGGAAGATCTTTGTGTTTCTAGGACAAGTTTTGACTGGGGAATTCCTGTGTCTTTTGATAACAAGCATGTGATATATGTTTGGATAGACGCTCTTTCAAATTACATAACTGCTCTTGGATATGGTTCTGATAATGATGAAAAATTTAAAAAGTATTGGCCGGCAGATGTACATCTGGTTGGTAAGGAAATTGTACGTTTCCATACTATTATATGGCCGGCAATGCTTATGGCTCTTGGACTTCCCTTGCCAAAACAGGTATTTGGACATGGCTGGCTAATACTTGAGGGAGGCAAAATGTCAAAATCCAAGGGAAATGTTATAGACCCTGTGACTTTGGTTGAAAAGTACGGTCTTGATGCTGTAAGGTACTTCTTATTAAGAGAAGTTCCTTTCGGCTCTGATGGAGTGTTTTCTAATGAATCTTTAATAAACAGAATTAATTCTGATTTGGCAAATGATTTAGGAAATCTGGTAAGCAGAACTGTTGCCATGATAGATAAGTATTTTGGAGGAGTTTTGCCAAGTCAAAAAAATTCCGGGGAATATGATGAAGATTTAATTAATGTTGTCATCCAGACTTCCGGTAAAGTTGAAGAGCTTATGGACAAGTTGCAGTTTAGTTCGGCACTGGCTGAAATATGGAAAGCCATAGCAAGAACAAATAAATATATAGATGAAACCATGCCCTGGGTTCTTGCCAAAGATGAGTCAAAGAAAGCAAGACTGGCAGCAGTTTTATATAATCTGGCGGAAAGTATAAGGATTATTTCTATCCTGATTCAGCCATTTATGCCTGAAACACCTGAAAAAATATGGAAACAGCTTGGGATACTTCAAAATTGTGATTTGACATGGGATAGTTCAAAGAGGTGGGGAGTTTACCCTGAAAATGCTGTAGTAGAAAAGGGAGAAGTTATTTTCCCAAGAATAGACCTTGAGAAAGAGCTTATGCATTTAGAGGAAATTACGGAAGCTAATAAAGCAGCCAATTCAGCCGCTGCTTATAAGACTTCTGAAAAAGTTTCAGAAACAGGTGGTAAAGCACAGGAAAAACCAAGTGAAGATTCAAATAATGGTATTATTACTATAGATCAATTTGCAAAAACCGATTTAAGAGTTGCGAAAGTTGTGGAAGCAGAAAAGGTTGAAGGAGCCGATAAGTTATTGAGGTTGAAATTGCAGTTAGGGGATGAAATAAGACAGGTTGTTTCAGGAATTGCCAAATGGTATTCTCCTGAAGAATTAATAGGCAGGAATTTAATTCTGGTAGCCAATCTGAAACCTGTAAAAATAAGAGGAATTGAGTCCCAGGGAATGATTCTGGCGGCTTCCGAAGGTAATAACCTGTCACTGTTGACTGTTGATAAAGATATTAAATCAGGTACAAAAATCTCCTGACAGATTTATATTTTAAGATATTAGATTTAGAATTTAAAATTAATAGCGAATAATTACAGGACGGTTTAAAAATGTTATTTGATACTCACGCCCATTATGATGATGAGGCATACAATGAGGATAGGAAAGAAGTATTAAGAAGAGCCTTTGAAAGCGGCGTTACTTACATTCTGTGTGCTTCCTGCGATGTAACTACCTCTGTTCACAACATAGCCATAGCAAAGGAGTATGAGTTTGTGTATGCCTCTGTGGGCATTCACCCTCATGACGTTGGTAATGCAACTGAAAATGATATTGAAACCCTCATAAAGTTGGGGATGGAGGATAAAGTAGTAGCTGTAGGGGAGATAGGCTTAGACTATTATTACAACAATTCTCCAAGAGAGCTTCAGAAACATTGGTTCAGACTCCAAATAGACGCCGCTAAAAGACTTAAACTTCCTATAATAGTCCATAATAGGGATGCCCATGAAGATTCGTTGAAAATTATTAAAGAAGAAAAAGCAAGTGAAGTTGGTGGGGTATTCCATTGTTATTCCGGAAGCGTTGAAATGGCAAGAGAACTGCTTAAGAATAATTTTTATATATCAATAGCAGGTCCGGTAACATTTAAAAATGCCAAAAAGATATTAGAAGTAGCAAAAATTATTCCTGATGACAGATTGTTGATTGAAACAGATTGCCCATATCTGACTCCGGAACCTTACCGGGGAAAAAGAAATGAATCTGCCTATGTAAGGTTTGTTGCAGAAAAAATTGCTGAGATAAGGGGAACAACTTTTGAGCATATTGCTGAAATAACAAGAGAAAACGGAAAAAGGCTGTTTAGGATCAAGTAAACAGAGTCAATGGGGGTTAAATATGAAAAAACTGGTTCTTATTGTCGTTTGGTTGTTGCTTATAGCAGTTTTTGTTGTTTTAAACTATCTGATATGGGATCGGGAAAATAAAGAAAAAGACATCGAGAGCCTTGAAAGTCTGAATGCCAGCAACAGTTCAAGTATTGCAGCCCTGGGAAGAGAAATCAATAATCTTGAAACAGAGAAAAAACGAATGGAATCAGAAATATTTGACTTGAAGAAAAAAATTTCGGATCTGGAAGATGCAAATAAAAAAATTGAGGAAGATAACAAGAAAAATCTCGAAATAATCCAGCGGAAAAATGAAACAATCTATACGCTTATTCAGCAATCAGGCACAAAAGATATTGAAAAAGCCATCATAAATTGGGTAGATAGTATAAATGCCGGAAATTATGATGAGGCATATAAATTAATAAGACTAAGACCTTCCAGTAATCAAGTTTTAATGAGCCCCAAGGAATTTGCTGATAATTATAAAAACAGTATAAAAAGTATTAAAATCGAATCTATGGAATTTCTTCCTGAGGATATATTAGATAATAAAAAAGGAGATATTGTATTTAAAGTACAGTTTATTATAGAGAAATCCGAAGGTTTTGACAGATCATTTACTGATTTTTCTGAAGGATTGAATGAAAGATATATTACAGTGGATTATTCAAAAGAAATGGAACAGTGGATGATCTCAGGAATTTTCACAGCCTATTAACATAATTAACATAAATAAAATTATCACAAATTACTTCCAGGTTCATATAATGTACTAATAGCAGGGGAAATTATGGGTTTATGTATTTCCCAAGCTAGCTATGAAATTATATGCTGGAGGGATAAGTAAATGAAAGAAGAAAATAAAATGAAAGAAATGGGCAATAGATCTGGCGAAAGAAAGAGTGCTGCATCACAAGCAGCGAAGGTTCCGCAACAGGCTGAAGTACCTCAGATGATGGAAATACCTATGCCCACCCAGGCGCAAGAAGCTTTCCCTAGCCATGATATATACGATGTATCAGGTATGTATGGAATGCAGCCGATGCTTCATAATGGTATGCCTATGATGATGCAGAATGATTACATGTGCCCGACACCAGAAACATACCATATGCCTGAATCATATGTAATGCCACAGCAATATCAGATTCCTCAGATGTATATGGGACCGATGATTTGCTGTCCTATTCTGAAACAGTTACAGTGTCCTATAATAATGAATGGATACGGAATGAACGGCATGGGCGGTATGGGAATGCCTAGATGGTAATTATTTCAGGCAAGGAGAGAAGTAATCAAAATAATAATGTAAAAAGTAGTCAGCATTAAGAGGTAGTATAGGGTTATAAACAAGCCAGTATAGAGAGCAGTTTACTTCTGCTCTTTTTTATTAAGCAGTGCTTTGATTAATGGCAATGCATTCACTTATCATTCATTTTAATATTAGATTTATAGAACTCTGCCATATTATGTTATATAATTTATTTTGTAAAGGTGATACCTGGATAAAGGAGGATATACTCTTGAATACTTATTTTATAAAAACTGAGGTTGACAGGATCTTTTATTCTGAATATCTTGAAGAACGCATGCCGTCAAAGATTTTTGATGCACATGTACATATAAACTTAAAGTCCCATGTGGAAGGAGTTACACCAGAAAGAATAAAGACAGACTGGGCTCTTGAGTGCGGTATCGTACTTCCCTGTGAAGATGCATATGCCTGCGCTGAGGAATTATATCCTGGTGTTGAATACAAGATAGCTGGAATGCCATGGCCAATAAAAGAAGCAGATTTAAAAGCAAATAATGAATACCTGTCTCAGAAAAAGTCAGAAGGCAAACTGACACCTTTTATGAGTTTAGCACCTGACTGGGATATAGAAGAAACAGAGGAATTTCTGGTAAATGGCGGGTTTATAGGCTTTAAACCATATCCTGATATGGTTTCAGGTAAAAAAGGTGCGGATATAAGCATATTTGATTTTATAACAAGGGAACAGCTTAAACTGCTTGACAAGTATAAAAGAGCGCTCATGCTCCATCTGCCACGGAAAGAAAGATTAGCAGATCCTGACAATGTCAGGGAATTAATGGAAATAAGAGAGAAATATCCGGAAATAAAAATTGTTATTGCTCATTTTGGCAGAGCTTTCTGTCCCTATTATCTGGAAAAGGGGCTTGAAATGATGAGTGGGGCAGAAGGTTTCTATTTTGACACTACTGGAGTAATAAATCCGGCAGTCTATAGACTGGCTTTTGAAAAAATACCTGTTGATAAAATATTATATGGTTCCGATATGCCTATATTTTTCTGGCATGGAAAAAGAAAGTGGACTGAAAGAGATTATTTTAACTTGTGCAGAGAAGATTTTTCCTGGAACAAACACCTGGAATCTCCGGAAGAAGAAGCAAAATATACATTCTTCTTATACGAACAAATGAAATCTATACTTGATACAGCTGATGAAATCGGATTTACTGACCGGGAAAAAGATAAAATTTTTTACGATAATTTGTACAATTTGGTTAACAACATTTAAATTTACCTCATGTGCAGAAGTTAAGAATTAATTAAAGAATTTATTATTGATGTTTAATATTTCAGAAATCACAGCAAACTCATTTCTTTTAAAAGTGAAATTGCTGTGATTTCTTAAAGTATTATACTATTTTCCCTGCATTAGCAGATATACAACTTGTCTCAGTAATGTATGTATAACTTGTCATATTTTTTTAAAAATAGAATATACATAAAACATGGTTTAAGACAAAGCCAACAAACTGACAGGTAAAAATAAAGGAGGCAATGCCATTGTTTTATGATATTTAAGGGTATGTATATTTTATCAAAAACAGGTAAATAATTACAATATAAGTAATATAATGGGAATATAATTGACAAAAAGATTCTAATAATTTAAAATGGCAACAAGTCCCTTATTATTAATATTTAATAGGAGGAACTTATTTTGAAGCCGATAGAAAAAAATATAAAAAGGCTAATAAAATCTACAGAAAGGATTATTGCTGTTGGTGTATTAATAATAGTTACTTTAGCAGGTTTAGGTTTATTCGAATATCTAAGAAGAGATGTGGTAATTAGCTGTGGTACGGAAAGAATTGTGCTAAAGACTATGAAAAACACTGTAGAAGAAGTTTTGGAAGAAGCCGGAGTTGAAGTTGTACCTGATGATTATATAAGTGTACCTCTTGACTCCATATTACATAAGACAAAAATCAATGATATACAAATAAAAAAAGCTGTACCGGTTTATGTAGAAGTGGATGGACAGGAAATCAAACTTATGAGCTGTAAGGAAACCGTAAAAGATGCTCTTGCAGCCGGCGGTATTAACTTATCACCGTTAGACAGGCTTGAATATGCAGATCTTGACGATATAGTAGTTGAAAACATGAAACTAAAAATCGTCAGGGTGGATGTAAGAGAAGTAAATGAAGAAATTCCCATTCCTTATCAGGTAGTAATGAGAGAAAACGATAAATTGGAACATGGTAAGGAAAAAGTTGTTCGTCAGGGAGAAGAAGGAGTTGAGCAAAAAACATATAAGGTGGTCTATGAGGATGGCAAAGAAGTAAAAAGAGAGCTGCTTATTCAAAAAATATTGTCAGCTCCCATTGACAAGATTGTAGAGATAGGCACTATGCTCACCTATAAGACTGCCAGAGGAGATACTATAAGATATTCAAAGGTCCTTAATATGAGAGCCACTGCTTACACCTCCTCCTTTGAAGATACAGGAAAGAATCCTGATCATCCACAATTTGGTATCACCTACACAGGTATTAAGGCAAAAAAAGGAGTAATTGCCGTTGATCCAAAGGTGATACCACTGGGAACCAAAGTATATGTAGAAGTTGCCGGGAGCACACCTGATTATGGGTATGCTGTGGCAGCAGATATAGGGGGTGCAATAAAAGGCGATTTGATAGACCTGTATTTTGAAGATGTTGAAACAGTTAGATCTTGGGGTATAAAAAGAGTAAAGGTTTATATCCTTGAAGAGTAGATGTGTTTTAAAAGAATCTTAAATTATAATCATATTATGAATTAAATTATGGATTAGCATATTTCAAAAACAAATCATTATAAAATAAGGGACTAAATTCTAAAGCCGGGTAAATCCCGGCTTTGCTTTAATAAATTATTAGCATAGTGAAAATAAAATGAGGTTGGGTATGGAAAATAGTACTGGCAGCCCTAAATATAGCTGTATTAACACCAGAGAAATTATAAAAAAACATAATATTAGATTGTCAAAAAGCCTGGGGCAAAACTTTCTTACAAGTATAGATGCAGTCAGGAAGATTGCTGATGCAGCAGAGATCAGTAAAAGAGATTTTATTATAGAAATAGGCCCTGGAATAGGTAACTTAACAGTTGAGCTTGCAGATAGGTGCCATAAAGTCCTTGCAATAGAAATAGACCGGCGCCTTATTCCTGCCCTTGAAGAAAACATTTCCGGTTTATCAAATGTCAGGATTATTAATGAAGATTTTTTGAAGGTCAATTTAGCAGAATATGTTTGTAAAGATAACAATATCTGTTCTTCTGAATCAGGATATACCAATATTAAGATTGTGGCAAATCTTCCATATTACATTACAACACCAATCATTTTAAAACTAATAGAGGAAAAATTACCTTTGGACATGCTTGTTCTTATGGTTCAGAAAGAAGTTGAGAAAAGGATAACTGCCAGCCCCGGAGAAAAAAACTACGGGATATTATCGGTAGCAGTACAATGTTTTTATAATATAGAAAAAGCTTTAAACATACCGAGGCATTGCTTTTTCCCACAACCAGATGTGGATTCTGTAGTTCTTAAAATGAATAGGAAGAAGGAATCTTTAATATTACAATCTCAAAAAGATACATTTCTTAAAGTTCTAAAGTGTTCTTTCAGCCACAGAAGAAAAACAATAATTAATTCTTTGAAAGATTCAGAGTTATTCGTGGGAAATGAAACCATGATCAGGCAGACTTTAAACATGTTGGGAATAGAAGAGTCTGTGAGAGCCGAAGCACTTCCTGTTCTGCAGTTTGTCAGGCTTGCAAAGACCATATCAAATATGGACAAAGGGTAATCTTATTTTTGCAATAAATAGTGTTGTTAAATCCCTATTCCAGCATATATATAGTATAAAAGAGATTTGAATACTCAAGTTTTTATGTATGTTTGGAATAGGGGGCAATGCTGTGGTTGAAAGATATAAATTCCAGAGAAATTATTATATTTTTGAAGTTGAAGATGCTGAATATGGAGCTGGTAAGGAACCAATAGGTTATATAAAAATAGAAATCAGAAAAGGCAAAGGAAAGCTGTCTGCTTTAGTTCAGGATATAAAGAATACTATTGGTTTCATCTATAATTTATGTGCTTTTGATTGCAGCAGAAATGATATTTTCAAAGCGGATATATGCAATATAGAAGTGATTAACAATAAAGCGGAAGTACAGCTGGAATTTAATCCCTATGACTTTTTTAACAGTGGAAGAAGCATAGATAATTTTTCAGTATTCGCACTTCTTGTGGAACCCAAAGGTTCTGAGAGACTTAAGATAATTTGTCCTCTTGCTGCCTATAAGGATAAGAAAGAAGATTGGAGAGGCAAGCTGAGAACAAAAACAAATAAAAATTATATAGAAAACACTAAAGAAAGATATGAGGAGAAACATCAGGAAAACCAGGAAGAATTAATACAAAAAAGCGAGAGAACTGAAGAATATAAAGAAAAAGAAAAGAAAGAACAAATAGAAGAACATAAGGAAGAACGGATAGAAAAAAATAGAAAAGAATGTACAGGAAAACAAGAAGAAGATATAAAGAAAGAGTACATACAAGAGTATAATAATGAAAATAAAAAAGAATATATAGATGAGAACAAAGAAGAAGGCAAAGGGGAAGATAAAAGAGAAGATGTAGAGGATAATAAAGAAGTTGCAAAAGATATTAAGGAGAAAGACAAAGAGGATTACAAGGTAGAATCCAAAAAGGAAAATAATAGTTATGAAGGAAATTTTAAAGGAGATAATGTTCCAGTAGAGGAAAACAAGGCTCCAAGTGAAGAACAGGGAAAAAAGAATTTAGGTCAGGAGTATAGGGAAAGACAAAGTCCCAGATACTGGCACTGCCCTGCAGGAATTTCCTCCTGTACTGATTGTGCATTTTTTAAAGAAAGAGAAAGAGCCCAGATAGAAGCTGGTACAAACAAAACCTTCGATTTTGGAGCTTTGGCTGAGTATTTTGATAAGTATTTTGAAAAGTCAGATCCTTTCAACAGCAGGAGAAAAGACTACAGGTGGTGGGAAGTAAGTACTCTGGTCTATCTAAACAATATACTCTATCAATTCGGGATTAAAACAACCGACCTGTTTAATACAAATGTAATGAGGGCACATCTTAAATACCGGCACTTAATTGTGGGTATATATACTGACAGAATAAGGCACAGAGGGTATGTTGTATTCGGTATACCAGGAGTATATAGTGTGGATACCAGGCCTCTTGGCAGTGCCTGCAGATGGGTTCAGCTAAAAGGCAACAGACCCAGAGAAGGAGCTTTTGGATACTGGCTTGCCTATTATGAACCGGAAAGTGGAGAATTCCTGAATTTTAGCTAATAAAAGTATTTAAAAAACATAAAATATTTCGAACCCCAATTATTATTCATATGTTTTTTTACTTGTCTAACTGCTGTTCGGCAAAATCGCCGGTAATAGGCAGTTTATACATTTCGCCTCTGTACGCTTTAATCATGAGGATAAGCCAGAGAATAACCTCCAGTATCCAGATTATTGATTTAATTAGTGGCCCTAAAAATGGTATAATTCCTATAATATAAGAGAATACCATTAATGGAAGAAATGTTACTATTGACTGAATAGCATGAAATTTTACAAATCTGTTTTCCTTTTCCAAAATATAAAATATTATTCCTGTTATCCATGTTAATACGTAACAAAGCAATCCTGCAACATTTTCACTAATACCCAGTGAAGTTTTGTTTGAATTTCCACTAGACATAACTTTCCCCCCCTTAAAAAATTGTTTTGTATTGTTTTTTTACCTCTTGGGGTTCGAAATATTATCAGAGCAATAAATAAACGGTCCATTAATAAGTATTATAACGCATAAAAAACATTTCTAGATAATTAAACACCGCATTTTGATTTAATCCTCTCAATTCAAAGTACTGTTATAAAAAGTATTTATTATAAAGCAATAGAAAAATTTTGTCTGTAGAAAAAGTTCTTCTATATATTGTATTTTATAATATTTTCTACTATGAAACAAAAATTATTTATGTTAGAATTATAATAGTTAACTACACTATATTATATAGATAATAAGTAAATAAAATGTAGAGAGGAGTATTATATGAAAAAAGCTATGGATAAAGAATCCTTATTAAGTCTTTGTGATAAGATAATTAACAAGGATGATCAGGTTAAAATAGCGACACTTAGTGATGAGCTGACAATTTCACAAGTAGTAAAGTTTTTTGACCGGCAAAATAGAAACTTTACGAAAACAATGATACAAAACTATGTAAGAGTAGGGTTGTTGCCTCCTCCTTTTGAAAAGAGGTATTATACTAAAAATCATCTTATACTTCTTGCTTTAATTGATAATCTCAAGGAGATATACACCTTGGAAGAAATAAAAGCAGTTCTTCAGCCTATCAGGAACAATCCGGAAATTTTTGAAGACGATATTATTAAAGTAAGCGATATTTACAACAACTATCTTGCCATGAGAAAAGAAAGTCTTAACACCTGGAAAAAGTTATTACCTGATCTTTTCGATAACATGGAAATTCTTCTTAAAAAAGATGGAATAACCGGTGATGAGATAAATAAGGCGTCTGCTTTCATGATTGCCCTTACTATTATGGCAAACACTGTAGCAATGAAGGATTTGATAAGAGAGATAATTAATGAATATATCCAGGAAAATTAAGAATATAATAAATTTTTCCACAAAAATGTTTGAGGGACGGCTCGAACATTATCTGCAGGAAAGCTTCCCTCTGATTATTAAAAGGAATTTTAAACAAGTAGGATTATTTAACTGCATACTCAGGTCTTTCACAGAAAACATGCAAATACTCTCCGATTTCCGGATAAAGGTTGTGAATACTTCTGCATAAGCAATTCTCATAAAATGACCGAAAATGAAAAATATAAATTATATTTTTATTATGTTTGATAGTGAGTGCAAAATTTGACGAAATATAATATAATATAGAAAAGAAGTTAAGGAGCTGATCCCTGTGGCTGCCAAAAACAAGGTTGAGGTTAGGATAGGTGGAAAGGATTACATTTTAGTCGGGTCTGAATCAGATGAATACATCCAGAAAGTCGCCCTATACATTGATAAAAAAATGAATGAAGTTACCAGGATGAATAACAAACTGAGCACATCATTAGCAGCAGTTCTGACAGCCGTAAATGTTGCAGATGATTTATTTAAAATTCAGCAAAGGGAAGCGAATCTAACCGGTGAACTTGAGAGAACAAAAGAAGAACTTGAGCAGTTGCGGACAGAAGTAAAGAAGCTTTCAGCAGAAAATTCTACTTTACTAAGTAAGAACAAAGACCTTCAAATTGAGTTGGCTAAAAGAGAAGCTGAGTTGAAGGAAGTAAGAAATTCTATTGAAAAATATACAAGGTTGAAGGGTTAAGAGTAGGATGAAATGAGAATATTATTAACTAGAGAAGCGCTGAACATAAGCGCTTTTTTAACGACTTTACAACTCTGTTCCTTGATTGGAGAGATGAAAGAAAGAAATGGATAATAATTTTATAGAACTATTAGCGCCTGCAGGGGACTGGGAAGCATTTTTGGCGGCAGTTGAAAATGGTGCCAATGCTGTTTATCTTGGCGGAAAATTATTTAATGCCCGGCAACAAGCAAGTAATTTTGACGGGAAACAGCTTGTTGAAGCGATTGATTATGCCCATGTAAGTGATGTAAAAGTATACCTGACTGTAAACACTATAATTTCAGAAGAAGAAATGGAAGAAGCTCTTGCTTTTGTAAAGGAGGCTTATATTGCAGGAATTGACGGGATTATTGTTCAGGACATCGGTTTAGCAAGTCTTGTTAAAAAAACTTTGCCTGATCTGGATATTCACGCCAGTACACAGATGACTGTATATAACCTGGAAGGAGTGGAATTATTAAAGAATCTGGGGTTTAAGCGTGTGATACTGGCAAGAGAGCTTTCTCTGGATGAAATTCTCCATATCACTAAAAATACTGATATAGATATTGAAATCTTTGTTCATGGAGCACTATGTATAAGTTATTCAGGTCAATGCCTTATGAGCAGCATGATAGGAGGGCGGAGCGGCAACAGGGGGAAATGTGCCCAACCTTGCAGGCTACCATATACTTTTAACAATGAAAAAAAATATCTGTTAAGCCCCAAAGATTTAAGCACAATACATATACTTGACAGCATTATAGAAGCTGGTGTCAGATCCCTGAAAATAGAGGGAAGAATGAAAACACCGGAGTATGTGGCTACAGTTGTAAGGATATACAGAAAATATATGGATAAGGTACTTGACCTAAAGAATAATAATAAATCTATAAGCTATACTGTTGAAGAAAGTGATTTGAAGGACCTTACCCAGATATTTAACAGAGGAGGATTTTCAAAAGGATATCTGAAGGGAAAACCTGGCAGAGACCTGATGGCATATCATAAGCCAAAAAACTGGGGAATTAATATAGGAAAAGTTATATCCTATGATAATAAAAGCAGCAATATAAAACTGAAATTAGAAGATAGTCTTTCGATAGGTGACGGAATTGAAATATGGAATGGGGAAGATAATAGCCCTGGAACAGTTGTAACCCGCATTGTCAGGGATGGAAAGAAAATAACTTCTGCCAACAAAGGCGATATAGTAAATGTAGGTGATATAAGGGGAAAAATAAGCAAAGGAAATCCTGTTTACAGGACTTCAGAAAAAAGACTTAATATTGCTGCCAGAGAGTCCTTTACTAAAAGATCAGGTATAAAAGTTCCCATTATGGGAAGAATGGAAATCCATGCTAACAAGCCCCTTTCCCTGATGCTATGGGATGCGGGCGGAAATACAGTACATGTTCTGTCTGATTTTATTCCGGAAACTGCAATAAATTATCCTATTACTGAAGAAAGGGTAAAAACACAGTTGAACAAAACCGGGGATACGCCCTTTGAATTTGCTGAACTTTTTATAGATATTGAGGGCTCTTTGTCTGTACCGGCAAGTGAAATAAATAAAATCAGGCGTATGGCACTGGAAGAACTGCAAAAGACTAAAACCCATAAATTCCGTAGAAATAAAGAGAGCATAAGGCATGAAGATAAATTATATCTTTATGCAGAAATGCCTTTCAGCAATAAAAGTGAAATAACTTCTGAAGTGTTCAAACTGTCTGTCCTATTCTATGACTATAATAATAAAGAAATATATAATCCAGAGAAGCTTAACAGTATAAATGTGGAAAGAATATATCTTCCCTTTAGATCATTTTTCAATGAGAATTTGCCATTTGTTGTTGATGCATTGCACAGGCAGGGAAAAGAAATATTTGCCTGGTTACCTTCTATAACAAAGGGAAATTATGATAAGGTGATAAAATCCGGCTTAAATAAAATTATAGAAATGGATATAAACGGATTTTTGATCGGGAATATTGGTTCATTAGGATTTTTCAGGGATTATCCGGATATTAAACTTGTTGGTGACTTTTCTTTTAATATTTTTAACAGCTTTACAATCAATAAATTATTCCAACTTGGATTGCAGGAGGTTACCCTTACTCCCGAAATGACTATCTATCAGATAGAATCAATTAAAAAAGGACTTCCAGATAATTCAGGAAATATTGAAGCTTTGGTATATGGAAGAATACCATTGATGACAAGTGAGCATTGCGTTATAGGAAGCACTTTTGGAGATTCGGGCGGAAAGTCAAGGTGTAGCTCCAGGCCTTGCAAAAACCAGAATAATGTAATTAGAGACAGAATGGGAATGGATTTTCCTGTAATAAGCGATGATATCGATTGCAGAAGCGTTATTCTCAACTCAAAGGTATTGTTTATACCGGATATGATTGAAAGATTGAAGAAATCACCGGTAAATATGGGACGTATATGCATATATGATGAAAGTATTGACAGGATAAATGAGATTGTATCCTTGTACAGAAATATAATATACGGTGAAACGAAAGATGCAGACAAATTTAAGGAATTAATCCGGAGCATTAAAGAGCAAGGATTTACCAAAGGACATTACTTTAAAGGTGTGTGAGATAGTTTAAAACAGTATTTATGTCAGCATGTATACTGGTATGTGTATTATAAATAAGGTTTGGGGGTATTAAATGTTGGGAAACGAGATTAATGTATTCATTAAGTTAATGGATGGAGGCAAACTTCCTGAATATATTTCGGTAAATTCAGCCGGATGTGATTTATATGCCACTGAGAATATGATATTACAGCCGGGGGAGACAAAGGTCATGCCTTTAAATTTTATAATGGCAATGGATAATAATGTTGAAGCACAGGTAAGACCTAGAAGCGGACTGTCCCTTAAAACCTATCTGAGAATTCCAAACAGTCCGGGAACAATTGACAGCGATTACAGAAATGTGGTTGGTATAATACTTGAAAATACATATAATATCAGCTGCCTGCCTTATCAAATAATTGAGGATCCAGGCTTGCTTGATAAACTGAATAAAGAGTACCGTGGAATTAAACTGGGAGACTACTTGAAACAAGAAAAAGGTATTGATATATCAGCTTATGGAAACCGGGGAATATTTAATGAAATAATCTATATTGATAATAATGGATATCCCTTTGGCACATTATATATAAAAAAGGGCGATAGAATAGCTCAGATGGTATTTGCGGAGTATAAGAAAGCAAATTTTGTAATTCATCCAAATCCAGAGTTAATAGGCAAAAACAGAGGAGGAGGTTTCGGACATTCAGGATAGTAACGGGCAAAACTGTTGCGGATAGCAAGGTTTTGGTGTATTCTATATTTATATATTTATTTATGTATTAATTATTTTTTTATTTTATGTATCTATTAAATTATTTAATATTTTTATTTATTAGGGTGCTTGAGTTTAGCTCTAAAATTCATTTACTGGAGGGAGACCATGGATTCAACTAATTTAAGCCTGGCAAATTTTATGAATATGCCTGAATGTGATATCATGCAGAGAGCAGAGATTTTTTATGAGTTTATTGAAGATTATATTGATAAGAAGCATTTTCAATATAAAAGGGTAGCTACAAATGGCTCCGGACCGGTTAGAAAAGTTATTGACCGGTATACAGGAGAAATCAGAGAAATGGTTTATCTTGCCTCAAATGATTATCTAAATTTAACAGCCCATCCAAAAGTAATCGCGGCAGGAAGAGAAGCTTTAGAAAAATATGGGGCTGGAGCAGGCAGTGTCCCATTACTGGGAGGAACAACAGATTTGCATATAAAACTTGAAGAAAGAGTTGCTAAATTCAAGAGCTGTGAATCTGCTATTATTTATACATCGGGATTTGGATCAAATGCCGGAACGTTGCTTTCACTTCTGGGAGAAAATGATACTGCGGTTTTGGACATGCTTGTGCATGCAAGTATTATAGATGGTTGCAAAAATACAAATATAAACTTTTTCAGGCACAATGATATGGACTCCCTTGAAAAAACCTTAAAAAAGGTAAAAGATAAGTTCAGGACAAAATTAATTGCTGTAGATGGCGTCTATTCAATGGATGGAGATATTGCACCCCTTGACCGGATAGTAGAAATTGCAAAACATTATGGTGCTTATGTTATGGTTGATGAGGCTCATGCATCGGGAGTTATAGGCAAAAACGGCAGAGGAACTCCGGAACACTGCAATGTGGAAGGCAAAGTGGATATTGTAGCTGGTACATTTTCAAAAGCATTAGGAGCAGTTGGCGGATTTATAGCTGCAAATAAAGAACTGGTTACTCTACTACACTTTTATTCAAGACCCTATATGTTTTCAACAGCAATGACACCTCAATCTGCCGCTTCACTGATTGCTGCAATGGATGTAATTGAAGAGGAACCAGAACTGAGAGAAAAACTATGGGAAAATATCAGATATTTCAGAAAAAATCTGCTGGATTTGGGATTTAATCTTGGAAATTCTGAGACAGCCATATTCCCCATAATAATTGGAGATGATTATAAAGTAAGGGAAGTTTGCAGAGAACTGCATGAAAATAATATCTATGTGAATCCAGTACTATATCCCGCTGTGCCAAGAAAGTTATCCAGAATCAGGATGAGTGTAATGTCTGCCCATACAAAGGAGCACTTGGATAAAGCCCTGAATGTACTTGAAGACGTAGGCAGAAAATATGATCTGATATAACTTCATATTCATATTTATATAGGGGAATAATATTCATAATATCATTGATTAAATTCTTCTAATAGGGTATCCTTATATTAAGAAGTGCTCTATGGAAAAATGAATATTATCATTTGAAGAATTATTGTAGTGATGCCAGATTGTAACCATAACATTCAAATTTTGAAAGGGGTTTTGCGATATGCTGGTGAGAAACTGCGCGGGTGGTGTCGTCTTCTGCCCTGAAGGAAAAAGGGTTTTCCTTCTAAAGAATGAAAAAGGCGAATGGGTATTCCCAAAGGGATTAATTAAAGAAGGTTTATTGTCAAGTCAGGTAGCATTAGACAAAGTCAAGGAAGAAACCGGGATAACAGCTGAAATTATTTCCCCGGCAGGTCATACGAGCTATGAATTCTATTCTATAACACGGCAAAGGCCGGTCTGCAATAAAATTATCTGGTATATTATGAGATCACTGCAAGATGATTTTAAAATTAATAAGGAAAAAAATTTTACGGACGGCGGTTTTTTCGATATTGAAGAAGCCATGAATCTTGTTACCTATAGTCAGGACAAATCTTTGCTAAATTTCTCTTATATGAAATACAAAGATTTAATAGCTGTGGTTTGATAACTGCTGAACTTAATGAAATAAAATTTTGTTAAGAGGTACAATGGAGATAGAATATAAAACTGTACTTAAGGAAGCTGTTGCAGAGTTTGAGGAAAAGAAGTCCAAGTTTATTGCGTCTGTAAAACCTGTGTCCAAAGAGGAAGAAGCTCTGGAATTTATCAACAGGATAAAGTCCAGATACTGGGACGCTACTCATAACGTGTACGCATATTATATTGGCGGTGATGTTACAACCCAGAGATTCAGTGACGACGGAGAACCTTCAGGTACGGCAGGTATGCCGGTATTAGAGGTAATTAAAAGAATGGATGTCCGAGACTTAGTAGTTGTAGTAACCAGGTATTTTGGAGGAACTCTGCTTGGAGCTACAGGTCTTGTGAGGGCATACAGCAAAAGTGCAACTCTTGGCATTGAAGCTGCAGGGATTGTTAAAAAATCATTGTGTACTGAAGTGAAAGCTATAGTAGAATATACACTTTGGGGCAAAGTACAGAACTTAATTCAGAAGAAAGGATATCCCGTAAATAATATTTCTTATGGCCAGGATATAGATATATCCATATTTGTGCCTGTTGGTGAAGCAGATGATTTTTTAATCCTGATGGAGGAGGAAACCAACGGCAGGGCAGTTACTGAATTGGGAGAAAAAATGTACGTACCTATGAATGAGACCTTTTTCAAATAGTAGTGTTAGTTATATTATTCATATGGGCTTTATTATTTATTGGTATTTCAATAATAAACTCACTGCCTTCACCTTCTTTGCTTAATAGGCTTATTTTCCCCTTATGCAGGTCAGTAAAATATTTGGCAATTGAAAGTCCTATACCTATTCCTTCAGAACTGGCAGAAAGAGGACTTCCTACATGGCTGAAACGTTCGAAAATAAGGTCCTGCATTTTATCAGGTATTCCGATTCCTGTGTCTTTTACAGAAATATATGCTTTATTATCTAAACAAGATACTTTTACTGTAACTTTTCCACCTGATGGTGTAAACTTAAATGCATTTGAGAGAAGATTCAAAATAATTCTTTCAAACTTTTCAACATCTATTAATGCAAATATTTCTTTTTCAGAACTCTCGAACTCAAGGTGAATTCCCTTTACATGGGCATAAGGAGCAGAGGTTTGTACTAATTCCTCAACTATTGGTACAATATTGCAATACCTGGGATTAAATAAAATATGTTCATCTTCGGTTTTAATTAGGTCAGTAATACAATTTACAAGATGTAGAAGCCTGTAAGAATTGTGCTTTATTGCCTGAAAGTGTTTGGCTTGCATCATTATTACTTCTGAGAGGGGATCATTATTATGTTCTGTTAGTTGAATGGCACCAATTATAATATTTAATGGTGTTTTTATATCATGGAGAATATCTATAAAATTCTCAGAGAACATAATATAATCATCTCCAAATAAATAAATAAGAGAACATACTAATAAATTAAATATTAGGAAATAAAATGTTTATAAATTAACCAAATTATAACCATTTTTTTACAATTTTATTCTATACAAAATGTGATTTTTTGTAAATATTATTTCCTGGAAGAATGGATATCCACTTGTTAACGCATGCTTATTCTGATATTATATTTTTATAAGCTTGAATTCAGGAGGTTTTATAATAATGGCCGGACATTCTAAGTGGGCAAATATTAGGCATAAAAAAGGCAAAACTGATGCACAAAAAGGAAAACTGTTTACCAAAATAGGCAGGGAAATAGCAGTTGCAGTAAAAGAAGGAGGCCCAGATCCTGAATCAAATTCAAGGCTTAAGGATGCTATAGCAAAAGCAAAGGCTGCAAACATGCCTAATGAAAATATTATGAGAAGTATCCGGAAGGCAGCAGGAGAAGTAGATTCAGATAATTTTGAGGAAATTACTTATGAAGGATATGGTCCCGGTGGAGTTGCTGTAATTGTTGAATCCTTGACCGATAACAGAAATAGAACCGCAGGAGACATACGGCACTATTTTGACAGATTTGGAGGGAATTTAGGTCAAACAGGCTGTGTATCGTTCATGTTTAATAAAAAGGGAGTTATTATTGTTGAAAAGAGTAATATAATAACGGAAGATCAGATAATAATGGATGCTCTTGAAGCTGAAGCAGAAGATGTCAATATTGAAGAAGACTACTACGAGATCCTGACAGCAGCGGATGATTTTTCAAAAGTAAGAATAGCTCTTGAACAAAAAGGTTATGAATTTGCTGAGGCAAGTATAGAAATGTTACCTGTGACTACAACAAAATTAACTGACCCAAAACATATTGAAAATATGGAAAAGCTAATTGATAGCCTGGAAGATATGGATGATGTCCAAAATGTATATCATAACTGGGATATGCCTGAGACAAAGGAAGAATAACTTGATATTAAGTTAAAAACCCCTTCTATATTAGTAAAATTATAGAAGGGGTTTTTTATATCCGGCAAAGAATTCTTCACTCCAAACTTATTGAGGCTGTTCAGCATCAATATTTTCTGCCGTATCATTTCTAAACCCGAAACCTGGAGAATCTGTAATATCTCTTATGAAATGAACATGCTGGTCTGTAACCTGAGTATTTACTCTTATAAAGTGAATATGTCCTCCCCCTGGAACAGGAAAATCAACAGATGTTGAAACTCCATAGGTGTGAACATGTCCATCTTCATAGCTTGTAACACCTTCAACATAGTGTATATGGCCTTTCCTGTCCGGAGCAAAGGTTGTTGTACCGGCATATCGGTGAACATGTCCGTCATTAAATGAAGTCACTCCAGAATAATTATGGTCATGGTAATACATTTTTACTCCCCCAATTAAACATAATAGTTTTAGTAGCATATTTTATATTATGTTAATCTCAGCATACATGTTACAATCCAATCCAGCATTTTCTTAGTATAAATAATCTCAAGGTAACAATAAAAAATAAATGACTTAATTGTACCTATTATAAGGAGTTGAATATCATGTAATATAATTAATTTATTTAATTTATGGAGGTAATGAGAATGTCTGACGGCGGATTCAAAAACTTCTTTAATAACAACTGTGAGATCTTATTCTTCATACTGGTTTTCCTCTTATTGTTCTTTAACGGAAGATTCTACGATTAAAGCAAAATTATTGAGGAATAATGCTGCCATGCCTAATTTACCGCCATACCTAATTAGGTATGGCAGTTGCCAGTTATAGTTCCTTATCAATCTCATAAGTGACTTTTCTTTTTATTTTATTATAAATCTCCAAATCCTGTAAGGTATATATGGAATATCTCCTGCTGCATTTTCTGCATACTGAAATTCCTTTAAATATTCCTGTGTACAAGCTTTTTTTATTATGAATTAAAAAAAATGAGATGAATTTACTTTTATTACAACATGAACAGATAGGAAATAAGTAATTCCAAAAGGCCGCGACAGAAAGAAAAATAATCAAGAAAACAAAGAGAATCCATATATCCATATGATATCTCCGAAAGCCAAAGAATCTCTATCTGTAGAATTATATGAATTATACAAGTATTAATATGAATAATAGGATATGAGCAATAAAAAATCAGTTAAAAAATATAAAAGAGCGTCTATTATTTACTAATAGGCGCTACATAGCAATAATGGAGATATTACTATTTAACAGGCTCTATTCTTTTACGGGTGCACTTTCTCTAAACAGTAAGCTTATGCTGTATAACCCTGCCAAGCCCACTACTGTATAGATTATTTTGCTAAGAAAGCTTGTATTCCCTCCAAAAATAGATGCTACCAGATCATATTCAAATAATCCGATTAATAACCAGTTTAATGCACCAATTATAACAAGAACTAAAGCTAATCTGTCTAAAGGTGTTCTATTCATTATAACAGCTCCTTTTTACATAAAATTCTTTTTAAAAGTTTTTAGTGTGTAATTAGTATATCCCAAGTATTTTATAATGATTCATTAAATTAATTTGTTAACAAAAGACGCTTAGAATCTATCATATAGTAACTTAAGGTTTTAAAACACATATAATATAGAAGTAATGTGATTGTGATGAATTTTAACAATCATTTTTAAATATAAGTATATAAGAGATATATGTTTTAGTAATAGATTCCGTGGCAAAAATTGTTGCTGCTGTCGTAGTATACAATAATTTGCTTAGACATATACTACGCTTGAAAGGGAGTGAAACAAATGCAATTTGTTTGCATAGGAGTCGAGGGATCAACAGGTACTTTAATGCAGCATTTAAACAGTGAATTGGTACAGCTTAAAAAAGAAAAAGTAGACTATTCTCTGGAACAGATAGATAAAGATGGTTCTACTTCCATTGTGTGCAGCATTAATGATGATAACTATTATAACGAAAAATCAGTTAGGTCATATAGAGCTCTTAAGGTTCGCATAGCCCATGCTTTAGCGGATTATATTATAAGACAGTATGAAGAAAAACTTATTTTAAGAACTATAAATAGTAATTATTGCTATTTTAATGCCGCAGAGAAAAGAGACATCTTAAACAATGTATTAAAAATGATAGAAAATAGTGATAAAAATGGACAATATGGTCTGTTTAAAATACGCAGACGTAATATTATAATAAGGAAGTTGCTGGATTATTTCGAAAGTACCAACAGCTTGATACTTGATGGGTTTGTTAATTTCAGGTTAAAAGATTATATCAAAGATCTGGAAGAAATAGTAGACAAGGCTGTCGACGATTATCTGATGGACAGGGAATATAAAGAGTTTATAAGATTGCTTAGATATTTTGTAGACATCCAGGAGCCAAAGGCTGATGTAATACATGTGATAGCAGGTTATAACTGTAATTATATGCTGTTGGATCAGTCCAAGAAAGAAATAACAAATGAATGCATCCAGGAGTTTATAAGTGAAGTATCTGATGGAGAGATAAACTATGATGACTTGCTGGTTAGTTCCCTAATAACATTTGCACCCAGAAAAATTGTCATTCATTGTGACGGGCAGATAAAGAACAAAGAACTGTTGGAAACAATAAAAAATGTATTTTCAGGAAAAGTAGTAATCTGCAATGGCTGTGAGTTGTGCCTGGTAAATGTTGTTAAAACTGAAAAGTAGAAAAATATGCAGTATAAATAGAATGGGGTGTTCAAGAAACTTTTTAATATTATTGACAGATCAAAATTCATAGTGATAAAATATACTCGAACCTACAATATGGTGTATATTTTTACAAAATCCACCACATAATATTGAATAATTATTATTTTTTGTTATTTTTTTGGAATATAAATTTGTAAACTGATGAATATTATCAATTTTTTACTAAAGATAAAAGTACAAATTACGCAAGATGAAATCAATAAATGTACTTAAGACAAGTATCCGGGGAGTAAAAAGAGAGTCTGACAGGACTCTCTTTCCCTTTATGGGGATTTTTAGTTTCTTGTATTTCCATTTACTATAAATTAAAATGTATAATATATGATATGCTTGAATTATAATTTGTAACATAATTATAATATGAGGTAATACTTAATTATGTGATAATTTGATGTGAGGTATAAAAGATACCTTTGTTATTGGAGGTAGTATGAGGGTTGTAGGATTTGTGGGACCCAGTGGTACGGGTAAAAGCCATAGGGCCTCATGGGTTGCAAGAGAAAAAGGAATAGATTTTATTATTGATGATGGTTTGCTGATAAGTGGTAATAGAGTAATTGCAGGTATGTCTGCCAAAAAGGAGAGTACAAAAATAGGCTCTATTAGAAGAGCTTTGTTTATAAATAAAGATCATGCCAACGATATAAAGAAGGCTCTGGAAACTTATAAACCAGAGTCAATATTAATACTGGGAACCTCTGAGGGGATGGTCGAAACCATAGCGAAAAACCTGGGTTTAAAGGGTATTGATGAAAAAATATCTATATATGATGTAGCCAGTGAATTTGAAATAAATCAGGCCTTATCCACAAGAAAAGAACAAGGTAAACATGTTATACCAGTCCCGACTTTTGAAATAAAAAAGGATTTCTCCGGGTATTTTTTGGATCCCCTTCAGATATTCAGAAGAAAAGGTAAAGGAAATTATCAGCTTATTGGTGAAAAATCAGTTGTAAGGCCTACTTTTAGTTATCTGGGTAAATATACCATATCTGATTATACCATATATCAAATCGTGGAGCATGTGGTTTCCCAAATAAAAGGTGTCAGCAGGATATCCAGGTTTAGGGCTGAAAACTCCCCTGATGGAATATTTATAGAAATTGATCTCATTATTGTATACGGATATTTAATAAGACCATTACTTTCAGACGTCCAGAAAAAAGTGAAGGAAGAGGTGGAGAGGCTCACTGCATTAAATATAAAAGCTCTAAATGTTGTGGCCAAAAGCCTCGTAATGCCAGAGAATAAATCTGAATAACAGTAATCACATTTTGTTTTTATCTGAATAATATAAATGTAGTATTATGTAAAATTAAAAACAAGGTGATATATGGGTTTCTATCACTGTGTTCTTGAGACAAGAAACCAGGTTTTTATTGTCGAAAAACGTTTTAGAGAGAACAGTATTCCTTGCGAGCTTAAACATATATCCTATAGCCTTACAAAAGATTTATGCAATTTAACAGTCAAATTTGATGACCGCTATTATGATAAAGCAATAGAAATACTTAAAAAACTAAACTTTCCGGGATATAAGGTTATTCGGTAATAGATTTTGATTTTGTAATCAATTCAACAATATTTCTGATTTTTGTTAAATCAGAATTTAGCATATCATATTTTATATTTATTTTCTCTATCTCTTGTTCAATTTTATTCTTTCTGGATTCCAGGTTAAGAACTTTCGTTTGTAAATTTTCAAGGGATTTTCTTGTATCTTCCATGTTCTTGGCCAGAAGTTCCAATGTACCGGTCAATTTATATCTGAAATCTTCCGCGCCGACAATTTTCTGTTTGAATATATAATCACCTGCAAAAGCAAGCTTATATCCTCCTGAGTAATTACCTGGCAATTCATTAATATAGGAGGTGAATAATTCATTTTCAAAGGTGCTTCTGTATACCATACAATATACAACCCGGCCGCCCTGTAGCTGATAAGTGGAAGCTTTACCCCATGTATTACCGCCATCTTCTGAAATACAGTAATAAATATTATTATCTCTTACCCAGAATACAATTACCTGTTCTTCCAGCAATATGATGGAGCTGAGCTCGAAAGAATATTCTGCAGTAAAAAGAGGAATTTCCATGTAACGGTTTTCTGACAGAGGCTGATATTTTGAATACATAAGCTCATATTTTTGCAGTGCATCCTTTTGCCATAGAAGATGGATGGAACCGCTGATATCTGAGCTTGCGGAGAGGAGATCGCTGTCTCCTTTATAATTTGTTATAGGGATAAATTCTCCCCAGCGGTCTTCTTCTTTTATGAAAGTTCTAAAACCTATATGGTTACTCTTGCTTTCTGTAAATTTGTATACAACATGTAAAGAATTATTAGGACTTAGCACCACATGGAAAGGCTTATTTACAAATGGGACATAATCTATAACCTTTGGAGCAGTTAATTTGTCCTTTTCTTTAATCTGGTAAGATAATATTTTCCTGCCTCCATACTCAATAACAAAAAGGAATATTAAAACTTCTTGAAAGTATACCAAATTTAAGTACTTATTATACGGGCTTGGGTTTTTACTTTTCAATATAGTTTCAATATTCCAGTCGTTATTATTAGAGTATATATACATTATATTTCCGTTATTATCCTGACATAATACATGAATATTATCGTTATCATCAACACAGGCGCTGAAATCAGGGTGACAATTTTTCAAAAGAACTAAAGGTTCTGTCCATTGGTTTCTTTTATTAAGTACACTTAAAAGAATTCCTGCGTTATCTTTATAAAATATATTAATTATTTTTCCGTTAGATAGCTTGATAATATAATGTTTTCTGTTTATATCATACATATTATCCACCCCACAATATTATATTGTGGGGAAGATAAAAATATAACCGCAATGCTATTTTAAGTTACAGAACCCTACAATTTTTTGTATACTTCTGGGGAGTGCATCTTTTGAATTACCCCAGGGCGCGTCATTGTTTCTATAATCAAATTTTTTTGTAAACCAATTTACTTCCTCGTTGATGCGTTTCAGATTTTCAATTTGCAGGTTTATAAGATTATCATTAAAAATGGCAGCATCTTTCGGGTTAAGATATTTTTTTGAAGCTTCCAATAAAAGATGGAAATGCTTTAAACAGAAACCTTTTTTATTATTGAAGTTATTCCTAAATTCATCTTCCTTAAACCACAAATAGAAAATAACATCAACATATCTGTCCATGGTATAGTCAAGCTTACTGCAGATTGCGCACTTATTTTCCAGAGAATTTAAAATATTTATTATTTCATCCAGTACCTTTCCGCTTTCAGTTGATTTATTTCTAAATTTATAGATCATAGATTTTAAAAATGGCATATTTTTATCTTTATCTATAACAGATTTTCCATTGCCATATACTTTATTTAACAGTTCCAACTGGTATCCAAGATGGGTATCGATTATCAGTCCCAGGCCCAGTTTGTTTTCTTCCCTGTTATAAAGAAGTTCAAAATGCCTTTTGCAGAAACCTTTTTCATTAGTATCAATCCTTGAATCAGGTTCCATTAATGAAGGTCCTAACATATAATCTACATATTCATTTTCCAGCTTTTTTTCCAGAATGCACATTGGGCATTCGCATTCTTCTTTAAAAGCTTCATTTACAGGTATAGTATATATTTTTTCTTTCACTAAGACTTCCTCCCAGAGTTTGATGTATAATATTATAACATATAGCAATTATACTAAACTTAATGTAGAAATTTTTTAAGTCTTTTTGTGGTTACTTGGAGGAAAAACGTGGAATACAAAGGATATAATATAGAAGAAACAAAAAGTGGGGTTATAGTAGAAAATATCAGAGATTTTAATCCTGTGCATATTTTTGAATGCGGCCAGTGTTTCAGGTGGATAAAGGAACAGAACGGCAGCTATACAGGAGTTGCCAGAGGAAGAGTTGTTAATGTTGATGTATGCAAGGATAAACTAATAATTAACAATACTAACTTGCAGGAATTCAAAGATATATGGTTCGAATATTTTGATCTGGGCAGGGACTATTCAATTATAAAAGAAAAACTGTCAGAAGATGAAATAATGAAGAAAGCTATAGAATTTGGATATGGAATAAGAATACTGAAGCAGGACATTTGGGAAACTCTTATTTCTTTTATTATTTCAGCAAATAACAGAATACCTATGATAATGAAGTCTGTATATCTCTTATCTAAGACATATGGGGATGAAATAACCTATAATGGAGAAAAATACTATACTTTTCCCGGCCCGGAGAAATTATCAGATTTATGTATTGAGGAGCTTGAAGCTTGCAGGGTAGGATTCAGGTGTAAGTATTTATTAGAAACTTCTGCAATTATTAAAAATCGGCAGGTCTTATTAGAAAAATTAGAATCTATGAATACCTTCAAGGCAAGGGAAGAGCTGAAAAAATTGCCCGGTGTGGGAAATAAAGTGGCAGATTGCACACTACTGTACAGTGGTGTTAAAACTGATGTTTTTCCTACAGATGTCTGGGTAAAGAGAGTAATGGAAGTTTTGTTTTTCGGTAGAGAGGCTACATTGGCTGAAATCCAGGAATATGCAGAGAAGAAGTTCGGTCCTTGGCGTGGCATTGCTCAGCAATATTTGTTTTATTATGCCAGGGAAAACAAAATAGGAACTAGAGAATAATATCGACCTGTATACCGCTGAAATAGCGAGCTTTGGGAAGTGTAGCCCCAATAATTAAGAATTATTAGTAATAATAGTGTGAAAGATTTCTTGTTATATAGGGTTAATTAATGATATAATGTGCTCACACAGAATAATGTTACCTGAAATGAGCGGATTAACCTATAATTTTGAACCTACATCCGATATACGGGAGCCTCAAGTTTGGATATTAATGTCAGGCCTCAATTTAATTCCGACACTAAATACTAATTTAGTGCAACGGCGGAGGAAGGCAAAGGTATTCATCTGGGCACCCACCTAGCTGAGGCTAGGTGTCAAAATATAGGGGAACGCCATTTTGGGGCTAAAATTTTAAAAGCCTCTGTCAAGGAGGCTTTTTCTTATGGTTTCTATCTATATCTCTTTCCCTGCCTCCATTTTTTTTACCTCGTATTTATTACTTAATTGTCATCATTATAGATATTCAAAATATTTTTATAACTTATCACAAAACTTTCAGTACAACATATTATGGAAATGAGAAAGAATATTTTTTAATAAAGGAGGTATAACATGCATTTCGATAATGATGGAGTTGTAGCAGGAGCTATAAATGAAAAAGATCTGTCAAGGATCAGAGAAGCAGTCTGCATACAGGTTGAGAAGATATATGATTCCTGCAGGGAAAAGGATTGCATTGAGAATGCAAAAGTATTATTTAGGGATCAGCAGAAAATACAGTGGATAATAAACAGGGCGATAAATGTAAAATTAAGGAGAGCAGAAGTAGTAGATGTTTTTACTGATATTGAACCTGTACCTTTTAAAAGAGGTTTCTACACTGTAGATATTAAATTCTTCATCAAAGTTACTCTCGACTTCTTCCTGCCCAGGGATAGCGCAGGTGCGAGGATAGTAACTGTTCCGGGTATAATATTATTTGATAAGAAGGTAATACTGTTCGGGTCTGAAGGAAATGCAAAAATATTCAAATCAAGCTTTGTAGAAGATGGAATTGACAAGAAAATAAAGGGTTCACTGCAGCAGGATAATCTGCCCATTGCCAAAGTAGAAGTTGTAGAGCCTATTGCTCTGAATGCCAAGATTCAGGATCCCGCAGACAAATTCTTTGAAGATTGCTGCGTAGCACATTTACCAAGAAGTATTGAAGACCTTTTGGAAGATGAAGTAGTATATGATTTCGATGATGTTGAAATGGCAACTGAATCCAGGCAAGTTATATCCCGGAGAGTAGTTGCATCTGTAGGATTGTTCTCAATCATTAAACTTGTAAGATTTGTTCAACTCCTTATCCCTGCTTTTGACTTCTGCGTTCCTGCAAGACAGTGTATTTCCGCTACGGAAGCAAATCCCTGTGAACTCTTTGAAACAATAGCATTTCCTGTAGACGAGTTCTTCCCTCCTCAAAAAAGAGATTTTCCAGGGGCTCTTGCTGCAGAAAAGGAAATGGCAGGAGAGATGAAAGATAAAAGATAATAAAAAAATAAAGGATAAAAAAGGTAATTGCTAAAAGGGATATCTAACAAGTAAAGGGATAGTGAACTATCCCTTTACATTGTTTTACCCGGTATTATCAAGTCAACAATACCATATACCAAAGCTCCAAGTATTGCTCCAAAGATTGTAACTTCAAAGCCAGATACGAAGTACTGAGTCGCATAGATAATTACAGCTGCCAGAATGAATCCTGTAATTCCCCTGCCGAAAGGAGAAGCATCCAGTCCCAATAATCTGAAAACCAGGTAATCAATAATGGCCAGCACTAGTGCGCCTAATGCCAGGGACCATAGGTCTGAAATAGCAAATCCTGGAGTTAAAGCGGCTGTTATACCTAATACAACCATACCTACTATTAATCTAACCACAAAGTGAGTAAGAGAAAAACCTTCTTTTTTTTCACCAGTGTATTGTTCTTCCATTCTATCACATCCTTTCAACAAATCATAATATTGCACGAAATATCTTTTATTATCCATATAAATAAATCTTAACTTAATAATATTATTGATTAATGAGGACTCAATTATTCAGGACGGAAAGATTTGGGCAAACTGTTTGTATTTTTTTCCATACCTGTATTATTGCTTTGAATGCTGTGATATTTACTTTAATCATTATGTTTGATAAAATATACTAAAAATTTTGAACAAAATATGGCAATGTATCAAAGAATAAATTCCTGATAAAATAATGCTTAGTTATAAGCTATGTTTATTATTAATATGCTCAAAATACTTAAAAAGCATTAAAAATATTAATAAAAGATTATAAAAAAGATTATTGAAAAGATTATAAACTATATTTAAAAAGCTGATTATTTTGAAGAAAAAGTTTAAAGAAAATTAATAAAATGATTATATAGATAATAAAGAAGAGGTTATTAATATGAGATTAAATACGTGGCTTAATGAAAAAATCCCTGATATAGCGGAATATTTGGAAGACATGAACAGAAAATTTTTCTTGAAGGACAGTACCATTGGAATTGCAGGCAAAGATTGTGTCTATAAGGTTCTTCACTATCTTCGGTGTGCTTTGTTTCCGGGAGTATATGAAAAGTATCCTATAGAAGAGAAAAGGGTAAATATAATTATAGGAAATTATATCAGGCAGGCTGCCCTGGATTTAAGCAGTCTTATTGAAAAGGTATTTAAAAACATTTGCGAAGATGAAGAAAAACAAAATAAAGACTGCAATATATGCAGGGAAAAAGCTAATGAGATAACAATAAAGCTTATAGAAGAATTACCTGAAATAAGGCGAATACTTCAAACTGATATACAAGCAGCCTATAATGGGGATCCTGCAGCTACTTCCACTGAGGAAATTCTTCTTAGTTATCCTTCAATAAATGCAATAAGTACCCACAGAATTTCCCATTTTCTATATAACCAGGGAGTTCCCATTATTCCAAGGATTATGTCTGAGTGTGCGCACCAGCAAACCGGAATTGATATCCATCCTGGCGCGAAAATAGGAGAGTATTTCTTTATTGACCACGGTACTGGTGTGGTAATAGGAGAAACCTGTGTAATAGGCAATAACGTCAAGCTATATCAGGGAGTAACATTAGGGGCAAAAAGCTTCCCTCTTGATGAAAAAGGCAATCCAATCAAAGGTATAAAGAGACATCCTAATATTGAGGATAATGTAATAATATATTCAGGTGCCACAATCCTCGGAGGTGATACAGTTATAGGCCATGATTCCATAATTGGTGGTAATGTATGGCTTACTCATTCCGTCCCTCCTTATTCAAAAGTTTATAACCAACAGCCTTCGCCTGCAATAAAGACAGAAGATCACAATAATAAATAGAGGAATATTTTGCTATAGCTACAGAATACCTGTCATTAAGTAAAACATAGTATAAAGACTTGCTGCATTTCAGAATAAAACTGATGTATAATATATTTTGTAGAATTATATACCAATATTCAGAAGAGGAGAATTTATATGAAAATTTTTAATACATTAACCCGCCAAAAGGAGGAATTTGAACCTATTGAAGGTAATGATGTAAAGATGTATTGCTGCGGCCCTACGGTATACAATTATTTCCATATTGGAAATGCCAGGCCTTTTATTATATTTGATACTCTAAGGAGATATCTTGAGTATAAGGGATATAACGTAAAATTTGTTCAAAATTTCACGGATATTGATGACAAAATGATCAAAAAGGCAGAAGAGGAGTCTATTACCGTAAAGGAGCTTGCAGACCGCTTTATAAAAGAGTATTTTACCGATGCAAGGGGACTTGGTATTAAAGAGGCTACTGTACACCCCAAGGCAACTGAAAATATAGATGCAATTATTGATATGATAAGTATACTTATTGATAAAGGATATGCTTATACTTTGGATGGAGACGTATATTTTGACACCAGCAAGTTTGCAGAATATGGAAAATTGTCTCATCAGAATCTCGATGACTTGAGCCTGGGAATAAGAATTGACATACATGAGAAAAAGAAAAATCCCATGGACTTTGCCTTATGGAAGGCACAAAAGCCTGGAGAACCCTATTGGGAAAGCCCATGGGGTAAAGGAAGGCCTGGATGGCATATAGAGTGTTCGGCTATGGCAAACAGATATCTAGGTGAGACAATAGATATACATTGTGGCGGCCAAGATCTCATATTTCCCCATCACGAAAATGAAATTGCGCAAAGTGAGGCAGCTTCAGGGAAACCTTTTGTGAAATACTGGGTGCATAATGGATTTGTTAATGTAAATAATGAAAAAATGTCTAAATCTGCAGGAAATTTCTTTACAGTAAGAGATATTGCATCCAAATTTGATTATGAAGCTATCAGATTTTTCATGCTTTCAGCTCATTACAGAAGTCCCATTAACTTCAGTGAAGAACTGCTGACCCAGGCAAGCAATGGATTAGATAGAATTTATAAATGCTTGGAAAATCTCGAATATATCAAAGAGAACGCGGCTATAGAGCCATCTTCTGCAGAAGATGAAGAAAAGATTAAAAATACAATACTTCAATTAAAGGATAAATTTATTGAAGCAATGGATGACGACCTTAATACTGCAGATGCTATTTCGGTAATTTTTGAAATGGTGAAAGAGATTAATACAAATATTAATTTAAACTCCAATCCTTCAAAATCATTGATAGAATTTTGCATAAAAATATTGAAAGAACTTGGAGGAGTTTTAGGTATCCTTCAGAAACAAGTAAAGGAAGAGATCGATCCTATTATCGAAGAATTGATAAATAAGCGTCAGCAGGCAAGAAAAGAGAAAAACTGGAAGGTAGCTGATGAAATAAGAGATAAACTTAAGGAAATGGGAATTATTCTTGAAGATACACCCCAAGGAGTAAAAATTGTAAGACAGAGGGTTACAAAATAACCCTCTTTTACTTTACAATAAAAAATACAATTTTCGAAGAAGGTTGAAGTAGTAAGACAATTCATGTATAATCACTACAAGGCTAATTATCTAAAGAAAGACTTATTAAGGCTTTTTTGATGAAATCAGAGGTTTTCAGATTTTTTTAGTTTGTAATGTTAATTTTATAATTTCGCAAGTGAGGGATGATTAATGACAACGCTAAAGGATATTGCTTACAAGGCTGGAGTTAATATCTCAACTGTTTCGAAAGCTTTGAGAGACAGTACAGATATAAATAAAGATACCAAACTTAGAATCAAAAAAATAGCAAAAGAGATGAATTATCACATAAAATCTGATAAAAATAGATGTATGGAAGGCCTTGGCCTTATAGGCGTTGTTTGCCCGGAAATAAGAAGTAATTACTATTCGCAGATTGTGAGTGCTATTGAAGAGGAAACAAAGAGAAATGGGTATTCTCTAATAGTTGGATGTACGGATTTTGGTGTGGAAAATGAGAGATACTTCCTTAAAAGTTTCAATAGATCAAATTGTGCCGGAATTATTTTTATTACTGAAAGTGAAGATGTAGAAGAAATATTGAAAGAATACAGGACAGAAAATAACCAGCCTCTTGTTCTCATAGCCCAAAATACAGAAACAAAGGAATTTGACTGTATAAAGATAGATGATGAATATGGGGTCAGGCTTGCATTGCAGCATCTTATCTCTTCAGGCCACAAAAATATCGGTTATATTGGAGATATGTTATCAAGCACCAGATTGAACACTTTTCTTAAAATTATGAAAGAGAACAATATTGCTATAAATCAAAATTGGATAATGGAAAGTAATGAAAGGTTTGAAAAATGTGGTTATAATTTAATGAAAAAAATTATAGTTGCCGGTGAGATGCCTACAGCAGTAATGGGAGCCTATGATGATATTGCCATTGGGGCTATAAAAGCGTTGCACGATAATGGTTTTGTTGTTCCTAAGGATATATCTGTTGTGGGAATAGACAATATCAGGTCTGCTTCGTATATTTCTCCGGAATTGACCACTGTGGCAGCGCCAATAGATGAAATGTGCAGAATAGCAGTAAAATTATTATTAAAAAAGATCAAAGATAATAATTATAAGATAGTTCAGAATGTTAAATTATCTCCTTTTCTTGTCCAAAGAAATACAGTAAAAAAAATAAATTAATGGCAGTAATTGGGATGCTACAGTATTAGTTTCGAAATGTTCCTTAAAAAGTTTTAATTCATGAATAGCGGCCAAGTATATTGACAATTGGTTTTTTTTCTTATACAATTGTTTTTGAATAGGGTGCTTGGAGCAACCTGTTTTGTTTCTAAAACAGCATGCTTTTTTCGAAAATCAAAAATTTTATATGGATAATTTTTTGTTTATAGGAGATTGCCATGAAATATTTATTAGGTGTTGATGCTGGAACTACCTCTTTTAAAGGAATTCTGATCAATGAAGAAGGTAAAATAATCAGTGTTGTCAGCCAAGCTTATGATCTTCTTACTCCCTCAAATAATACAGTAGAGCTGGAAGTCGAAAAATACTGGGAAGTTTTCAAAAGGGTTATATCCAAATTATTGGACAGCTCTGGCGTTAAACCGGAACACATTGTAGGTTTGGCTATTGATAGCCAAGGAGAAACTCTAATCTGTTTGGATAAAAATGGACGACCTTTGAGAAATGCTATAGTATGGATGGATAACAGATCTACTGTTGAGGCGGAACTAATAAGACAAGAATTTGGATTAAAGCATGTCTATGATGTTACAGGACAACCTGAATTAACCGCAACTTGGCCGGCTACTAAAATATTATGGCTAAGAAGGAATCAAAAAGAAATCTTTGATAAAACATACAAATATCTTTTATTGGAAGACTACTTAATCTACAGGCTTACTGGTAAATTCTACTGTGAAAAATCCCTCATATCCTCCTCTTTGTATTTTGATATACATAATGGCAGATGGTGGGATGATATACTTAAGTTTATTGGTATTGAACAGGATAAACTTCCTGCCATTGAGGAATCCGGAGTTGCTGTGGGAACCCTTACCGATGAAGCCAGCAGGGAAACAGGTTTATGCAAGGACACGGTGGTGGTCACCGGTGCCCTGGATCAGATATCCGGTGTGCTGGGAGCAGGTGCGGTACATGATAATGAAATATGTGAAACCACAGGAACTGCTCTTGCAATGTGTGTAAGTACGGAAAAGGCCCCACCTTTCAATGAAAACTTAAAAGTCCCATTCCAATGCCACGCTATTAAAGGGAAATATTATCTTCTTTTCTGGGCTCAGACTGCAGGTATCATACTGAAATGGTTCAGAGATAATTTTGTAAACTATAATGATCTTGGAAACATGAGTGTATTTGCAAGGATGGATATGGACGCTGCCAAGGTTCCGGCAGGTTCTGAAGGATTGATTCTCCTACCTCACTTAAGCGGATCTGCATGCCCTGAATTTAATCCTTTTGCCAAGGGTGTATTCTACGGGATAACTTTGAAACATACCCGTGAGTATTTCATAAGAGCTGTACTGGAGTCAATAGGATATATGCTTAAAGAGCAAATTGAAACGGCTGAAAGCCTTGGTATAAGAATAAATGAAGTAAGATCTCTTGGCGGAGGAGCAAAAAGTAAGGTTTGGAGCAGTATTAAAGCTAATATAATTGGCAAACCTATTATTACATTGGAAAATGATGAAACTGCTGTTTTAGGAGCCGCCTTACTTGCAGGTGTGGGAGCAGGAGTTTTTGATAGTATTGAAAGTGCTTGTAGTAAGGGCTCAGTTGTAAAAGATAGATTCTATCCTGAATCTGAATTGGTAGAAGCCTACGTAAAGCCGTATCAAATGTATAAAAATGTATATAAAGCCCTGGACACTTTATTTAGAGAGGAAATATAACTGCACTATTATTAGCTGGTTGTATTCGTTAGACAATTAAAAAATATAAAAAATTATTAAAAGAGGTGACGAAATGTATAAGTATAAGGGTGGCTTTGTTGGATTTGGAGAGGTAAACACTCCAATTGAAGTTGTTAGACAGAAGTGCGAAGAGGCAAGAAAACTACTTAATGAAAATGGTATAGAGCTGGTAGGAGCAGATGCAATTACTGATGACGAAAAAGGAGAAGACGCAGCTAGAGCCATAAGGGCGTTAAAAGGTCAAGAGTTTGACTTTTTAATTGTTTGTATCACCGGATGGATACCCTCCCATACAGTTATCAGAGTGATTAACGAATTTAAAGAAAAGCCAATGCTTCTATGGGGGTTGGCTGGAAAAACCAACGGAGGAAGGCTTGCAACTACGGCTGGGCAAGCAGGTACTACTGCTTTAAGAAAACCCATGGAAGATATGGGATTTAACTTCAAGTATGTCTATGATTTCCCGGATTCTCCATCAAATATTGAAGAAATAATGGATTTTGTTAAAGCAGCAACTGCAATAGCCAAACTCAAAAGAGGCAAAGTAGGAATGATGGGTTACAGGGATATGCGTCTCTATGGTACTCTGTACGATGGTGTTTCCTTAAGAGGAAAAATAGGAACAGAAGTAGAATTCTTTGAAATGCTGGAAATTGTACAGAGAATGGAGAATTTGAAGAAAGAAGATATAGACGCTGTTGTAAACAAGGTAAAATCTGAGTGGGTGTTTGAAAAAGAACCCAAAATCGAGACACTGGAATTAGGTGCAAAAGTATATCTGGCATTAAAAGAAAAAATAGAAGAATGTGGATATGACTGTGTATCATTGATCGATGTTGACGGAATGAAGAAACTTCTCAAGTTCCCTCCCTCAATGGTATTTATGTTGATGGCTAATGAATTAGGTGTATGCACCATTCCTGAAAATGATACCATGGGTGCTGTTACACAGCTTGTTACAAGGTATGCAACAGGTCAGATTTCTGCTTATTTTGAATTCTATGAGTTTATGCCTGACAGACTCTTGGTGGGTGTTCCTGATTATGTTCCTATGGAAGTAATAGAGGGTCCATTGAAAGTTTGTCCCACAAGCTTTGGCTTGCTTAGCGAAGGTATACTGAATGTATCAAAAGTTAAAACTGGAAGAGTCACCCTTGCCAGATTAGGATATAAAGGTGACAAGTATGTAATGCATATGATTACTGGTGAAGCTGTAACACCAAGAAGTTGGGAAGAAGTTGGATGGACACCTCCAGCTCCTCAGTTGCCCAGTCTTGAAGTAATCCCTGATACACCGGTAAAAGACTTTGCTCAGAAGGTAATGGGACAGCATTACATTTTGACATACGGCGATAATACAGGAGTACTTACAGATATATGTAATTTGCTTGGCATAGAGATAATATAGTATTTTGCTAGATGTATGAATCGAGTATCTCCACCTTCTATAAGGTGGAGATACTCAAATGCATATGACATTGGAAAGGTGAATAGTATGGATAGTAATACTAATAAAAAACTGTTAGTTGGTTGGGCTACCCGGGATATAACACCCGGAAAGCCTGTTCTTCTTTGGGGACAGCTCTATGAAAGGGTTTCCGAATCAGTAAGAGATCCCCTGACAGTAACAGCCCTTGCTCTTGAAAAAGTGGATGAAAACGGTAATTCCTGTGATTATGCTGTTATGATATCCTGTGACCTTGTTGGAGTAGAAAAAACAGTTATGGACGGAGTAAGAGAAAAGCTCAAGTCCAGAATGGAAAATTTTGATGTGAACCGTATATTTGCTTTTGCTACTCATACGCATACTGGATTTTATTATGCAAAAAGTGAAGACACTGTAGGCTTGAATGTTACTTACTCCAATTCCCAGAAAAAGGATATAATGACACCTCAAGAATGTTATTATTTCTTAGTCGACAGGATAACAGAAGCTGTTGAAGAGGCATGGAGCAAGAGGGCACCCGGAGGAGTTAACCGTGCCATGGAACATGCCACTGTTGGTTATTGTAGAATGGCCATGTACCGGGATGGAAGTTCAAGAATGTACGGTAA